>NZ_WXEY01000004.1 GCF_009877425.1 Heliomicrobium undosum
AATCGGTCGAGGACTTGACCTTCACTTGCTGCTTTACGAAACTAACTCTGTGTAGTTTTGAGGGAAAGCCCACTGCTTTTTATGAAGCGTGGGCTTTTTGCGTTTGTAACTTTTGTGTCTGTAACAATCTCTTGTCGATTCTGATACAAAAAATACATTTATTATTTAATTTAAAAATGATTTGGTATAATGGTGGGTGGTAAGACGTTACTTTGAGCACTATCTAGTATGTTTCTGTACTACCTGCGCTGAGGCGAGCAAACGGGGTATGGGAAGATAACCAGCGAAAGATAGGTGAACGTTGATGGTGAAAAGAGTAGTGACAAAAGAGATGATGGAAAGCAATCCTTATGAAAAATGGAATCAGTTCGTCCACTTACTTGCTTTGGAAGAATATGATGATTTAACTGAAATTCAAAGAGTGGCCCACCTGAGTTTTTGGTATGATTCGGAGGTTCAAAATGGGGGCCATATGCAATATTTTTTAAATAGAGGCATCTCATTAGCGAACGAGACAGCGATTGCGCTTAAAAAAATTGGTGCGCAATCACAGGCTATAGTATTTTCTAAAGCGTTACGTATTCTTATGACCGAAGGGATACCCGAAATTAAAACCGTAGAAGAGTACGTAGAAGAAGCGCGCGATGGCAAATTCGATGAGGTCGATTTCGAATATTATGATTCTGAACCATCAATAGTTGATTTTCTTCGTGAATATTTAGAGAAGTATGAAGAAGAATTTATAGTTTTTCAAGATTTATAATTAACGCCTTAGCGCGAAGAGAAGGCTAAGATGAACGTACATACAAAGGAGTATGGCAATTTATCGCTTAACGGTAATGCTTTTTTTGAAATGTAATTCTCATAACTAGGATCTAATCTAATGTCATGACCCCTTTTTTATGTCTAGAACCGTCTTCATGATGGCAAGTATATTTTAGAAAGGGAAACCCATTCGTGGAGCAATCCTATATCAACAAGCAGCTATATCTCCAAGGAGGCTGTACAAAGATTAAAAATATATTTTAAAAAGGCGTTTCATTCTCCAGCAAAATTCGATACAATTTTTTAGAAAGACCATATTTGTAATTTTGAGAACAATCTGACAGCATGGGGATGAGCAAGCACATCATGGAGAATCGGACAAAAGAACAGAAGTGCCGGCTGGTGCCGATGGGAGACAGTTGTTGGCTCATTCAGTTTGATCAGGAGATCTCCCCGGAAATCAACGTCCACGTGCATGCCCTGGCGGCGGCGCTGGCGCAAGCGAAGCATGGATGGCTGCGGGAGATCGTCCCCACCTACTGCGCCTTGGCCGTCTATTACGATCCCATGCAAATCGACGCCCACGATGTCGAATGCTACCTCTGGGCGGAACTGGCGCTGCTGAATGAAAGGGGCAGCACCATGTCCTTGACCTGGGAGGTGCCTGTGCTCTACGGTGGGGAATGGGGACCTGATCTGGCGTCATTGGCGCTGCGCAGCGGTCTGAAAACAGATGAGGTGATCGCCCTTCACGCAGGGAGAAGCTATCACCTGTACATGCTCGGGTTTGTGCCGGGATTTTGCTACCTCGGGAAAGTCCCCTCCAAGATCGCGGCGCCACGCCACGCCAAACCGAGAAAGGCTGTGCCTGCCGGTTCGGTCGGCATTGCCGGCGAGCAGACCGGCATCTATCCCATCGAAGCGCCGGGCGGTTGGCAGATCATCGGTCGTACGCCGGTGACCCTCTACGATCCGCGCAGGGAATCCCCTGTGCTCATGCGTCCCGGCGACCGGGTTCGCTTTCGTCCCATCGATCTCGCCACCTACCACATGTTGAACCAAAAGAGCAAATCGGGCTGGCAACTGACGCCGGTGGAGGGGACGAGCAACGTTGACAGTACAGGTCATCAAGGGCGGCTTATTAACCACCGTTCAAGATATGGGGCGTCATGGGCACCAGGCATTCGGGATGCCCGTCGCCGGAGCCATGGACACCTTTTCCTTGCAAGCAGCCAATCTGCTGGTCGGCAATGATCCGAGCGCGGCGGCCTTAGAGATTACACTGGTCGGGCCGCAGCTTCGCTTTTTATCGACGGCGATTATCGCCGTCACCGGCGGCGATTTATCTCCCGTAGTGGATGGTAATCCCCTGCCCATGTGGGAAAACGTGCTGATCGAAGCGGGCAGTCTGCTGACTTTCGGCGCACCGCGCAGCGGATGCCGGGCCTATCTGGCCGTGGATGGCGGATGGGCCGTCGAGCCAGTCATGGGCAGCCGCTCAACCTATTTGAGAGGTCAGATCGGGGGCTACCAGGGCCGGGCGCTAAAAGATGGCGATACGCTTCCACACCACCGGGGAAAGGATTTCAACCAAATCGGTTATCGCGTTATGCAGGCGGAGTGGGTCCCCCGCTACAGGGCAGCTGTCTCCGTCCGGGCGATCGAGGGTCCCCAGGTTGACGTTTTTTCTGCCGCCATGCGGGAGCGCTTTTTCACAGCCGATTTCTGCGTCTCCCTTCTATCGGATCGGATGGGCTATCGATTGGAAGGTCCGTCGATTCAAGCCGTTATGGGAAAAGAGATGATCTCTGACGCCACCGCTCTGGGAGCGGTGCAGGTTCCACCCGACGGTCAGCCCATCGTGCTGATGGCCGATCGGCAGACCACCGGCGGCTATCCCAAGATCGCCACCGTCATCACCGCCGACATCCCCCTGCTGGCCCAGGCGCAGGCTGGCCACCGGATCCGCTTCGTCCCTTGTACCCTTGGCGAGGCGCGGGCCGCGCTGCGCCAGCAGGCAGAAGTCCTTCGTTCACGCATCATTGCGCGGCGACCGTCGCCGGCGGAGGTGTCTTAATCGATGCGGATCGACCTCAACTGTGATATCGGCGAAAGTTATGGCGCCTACCGGATCGGCTGTGACGACGAGATGATCGCCATCGCCTCATCCGTCAACATCGCCTGCGGCTTTCACGGCGGCGATCCCGACGTGATGGCGGTCACGGTGGAACGGGCCTTGCAGTCCGGCGCAGCCATTGGCGCCCATCCCGGCTTTCCCGACCTGGCCGGCTTCGGCCGCCGGGAGATGCGCCTCCAGCCGTCTGAGGTGACCAACCTGATCATCTACCAGATCGGTGCGTTGCAGGCATTCGTGCAGGCCGCCGGCGGAAGGCTCCACCATGTCAAACCACATGGCGCCCTTTACAACATGGCTGCTGTCGATGACGAACTGGCGGCGGCGGTCGCGCTGGCCGTAAAAAGAGTCGATCCGAAACTCGTTCTCTACGCCCTCACCGGCTCCCGCCTTGTTGAAACGGCAAGAAGGCTAGGGCTGACGGTGGCGCGGGAGGCTTTCGTCGACCGGGCGTACCGAGCCGATGGCACACTGGCGCCCCGCAACCTCTCCGGCGCGGTGATCACTGATCCGGTGACGGCTGGCGCGCGGGCGGTGACGATGGTGAAGACCGGTTGCATTCCATCGATAGACGGCGACCCGATCCGAATTGACGCGGACACGCTCTGCCTGCACGGCGACAACCCGGCCGCCGCCGCCATAGCCAAGGCGGTGCGGGCTTCCTTGGAAACAGCGGGGATTGCCGTGAAGGCAGGCTTCGGAACGACATGAGCATGCAAGAATACTGAATGCAATATATTGACACAAATAGGACAACCGCCTAAAGAAAAGTTGGGGAACAAAACAGATATATGAAAACATGCGAAAGAGAGAGAGAAGAAGAGATAATCGAACCTTGAGTGGTCTGTTTAATCCATTTTGCCCGTTTTTGATGAGTGACAGGATAAGAAAACGGGTTTATGTTTATACCATAACTCAACGGACTCCCTTGCACAGTGGCATAGACGCCATTTTGAAGTGAAAGCTTCAAAATGGCGTTTTTCATTTTTACCCTTGTTTTTCTAAGAACGCGAAAAGGGGGATTCGAGAGAGATGAAGGCAACTGCCCAGGAGGGCAAACCCTCTTTAGAGCGCGCCGCCATGATGCTTGCCATGAGTGAGACGAGAGAAAAAGAATACCGCCTTCGCCAGTACTACGGGGAAGAGATGGGACTGGCCTGCGTCGTCACCGAAGTGGGGGGCACCGTCAGCGCCTTGCAGAGCACCGGCAAACTGACGAATTCCGTCATCGCCGCCGCCATTAACGCCAAAGTCATCGAGGGAAAACCGGAGTCCGTCCACGCCGTGCTCCACGCCACCGTCGATGCGATGAAAGGGATTTTCCTCGAAACAGCCAACAACGCCAGCCTAGCCTTGAAAATCAGCGTCATCTCCGACGGCAGATGGGTGGCCGTCGGGATCTTCGGAAAGTCTTCCGTCCATCCTCTTACCGAACACAGCCGGGTTGGGCTGGGATACATGCACCTCTAGAAGTGAGGAACCTTTTTCAGCCATATGGAGATGTTGACCCCAGCGGGTCAAATAAGCGGAGAGCGTGTCATTCGCAGAGTGAGAGTTTCGCAGACATAGCGTAGCGCACAACTTCATAGGAAAATGGGCGCCAACCCTTATGCGGGGCTGGAGTGTTTACAGCGGATTAGAGAGCCTTTGGTTAACAAAACCAGGGGCTCTTTCTGTTTCTCCGGCGGGAGTGTTTTTTCCTGACCACGTAAGGAGGTGATGCCCTCGGTTTCCTTGAGGGTTCCCCACACCATCACTACCCCCCAAACAAAAAAGAGGAGGCGTTGATTCCATGAAAATGATCCGTGCCATCATCCGGCCGGAAAAAGCCGAAGTCGTCGCGGAAGCCCTGGCCCAAGAGGGCTTAACCTCTCTCACGAAAATGCACGTCTTCGGTCGCGGCAAATCGAAAGGGATGCGCATTGGCGATGTGGTCTATGACGAATTCCCCAAAACGATGCTCCTGATGGTCGTCGATGATGAAAATGTCGAGAAAGCCGTCGATGTGATCATCGAAGCCGGCAAAACCGGTTCCATGGGTGACGGCAAGATTTTCGTCACCCCGGTGGAAGAAGCCTACACCGTACGTACGGGGGCAAGGGGGTTGTAATTTTATGAAGGAAATCGTCGCCTTCATCCGGCGCCACCAGCTGCCGGCCACGAAAAAGGCCCTGGAAGAGGCCGGTTTCCCGGCCCTCACCATCCAGAGCGTTGAAGGCCGGGGAAGACAAAAGGGCATCGGCGGTTGGGCCGCCGAGGTCGATCCGGAACTGAACAAGTTCACCTCTACGGCCCTGCAGAGCATGGAGCCGGAGATCAAATGGATTCCCAAGCGCATGCTGACCATCATCGTCCAGGACGATCAGGTCTCGGCAGCGGTGGACGCCATCGTGGCGGCCAACAAGACCGGTCATATCGGCGACGGCAAAATCTTTGTTTGCCCCCTGCAAGAAGTGGTCCGCGTGCGGACCCAAGAGCGGGGTTGCGACGCCGTCATCTAATCTCATCCACGGAAGACTGAAGGAGGAATTCCCATGCGGCAGATCGCCATTTACGGAAAAGGTGGCATCGGCAAGTCCACCACCACGCAAAACACCGTTTCCGCTTTGGCGGAGATGGGCAAAAAGGTCATGATCGTCGGCTGCGACCCCAAAGCTGACTCGACCCGTCTGATCCTGCACTCCAAAGCCCAGGCCACTGTCATGGACCTGGCCCGTGAAAAAGGCACCGTCGAAGACCTCGAACTGGAAGACGTGCTCCTCACCGGCTTCGCCGACATCCGCTGCGCCGAGTCGGGCGGTCCGGAACCGGGCGTTGGCTGCGCCGGCCGCGGCGTCATCACCGCCATCAACTTCCTCGAAGAAAACGGCGCCTACACCCCTGACCTCGACTATGTCTTCTATGACGTTCTCGGCGACGTTGTCTGCGGCGGTTTCGCGATGCCGATTCGCGAGAACAAAGCCCAAGAGATCTACATCGTCACCTCCGGCGAAATGATGGCCATGTACGCCGCCAACAACATCGCCCGCGGCATTCTCAAGTACGCCTCCTCCGGCAAAGTCCGTCTCGGCGGCCTGATCTGCAACAGCCGGAAGGTAGACAAGGAATACGAACTGATCGACGAGTTGGCCACCCGTCTGGGCACCCAGATGATCCACTTCCTGCCCCGCGACAACCAAGTCCAGCGGGCCGAGCTGCGCCGGATGACCGTCATCGAGTACTCCCCCGATCATCCGCAAGCGGACGAATACCGCGCGCTGGCCAAGAAAATCGACGAAAACAAAAAACTCGTCATTCCCACGCCGCTTACCATGGACGAACTGGAAGACCTGCTCATCCAGTACGGCATCCTGGAAGACGAGGAAACGGCGGCCGCCAAGCTCGGCTAAGACCACATCAACGCAGCGAATTTCTCGACCATCTACATCGCCTTCACTGCGCCAGAATACGCAGAAAGCTACTTTTTTTACAAACCCTGACATCTCTTCTCGATGACCGGCAACGTCCTCCGAATGCTACTTACGCGACGAAAACACCCAATTTTAGAAAGGAAAGAGGTGTAGCTTCATGGCTGAACAGCAAGATCCGAAGGGTTATGCCAGCAGAGAGATGGTCGACGAGGTCCTCTCTGTCTATCCCGAAAAAGCTCAGAAGATGCGCGCCAAGCACATCACCGTCAAGGAAGAGGGCTGCGCCTCCTGCTCGATTCGCTCCAACTCCAAGACAGTCCCCGGCCTGATGACTGCCCGCGGTTGCGCCTACGCCGGCGCCAAAGGCGTCGTCTTCGGACCGGTGAAAGATATGGTGCACATCTCCCACGGACCTGTTGGCTGCGGCTACTACTCCTGGGGCAACCGCCGGAACCTGGCGGAAGGCACCCTGGGCGTCGATAACTTCGTTCCCTTCCAGTTCACCTCCGACTTCAGCGAAGGCGACATCGTCTACGGCGGCGACAAGAAGCTGGAGCAACTCTGCCGGGAAGTCAAAGAACTCTTCCCGACCGTCAAAGGCATCTCCGTCATGTCTGAGTGCCCCGTCGGCCTCATCGGCGACGACATCGAGAGCGTCTCCAAGCGGATGAGCAAGGAACTGGGCATCCCCATTGTCCCGGTTCGCTGCGAAGGCTTCCGCGGCATCAGCCAATCCCTCGGCCACCACATCGCCAACGACGCGGTGCGCGACCACCTGTTGGCCAAAAAAGAACGTCCCGATCCCGGTCCCTATGACGTCTCCCTCATCGGCGACTACAACATCGGCGGCGACGCCTGGGCCTCCATCAAGATCCTCGAAGAGATGGGCCTGAAGGTCCGCAACACCTGGACCGGCGACTCCACCGTCGAGATGCTGCAAACGGCCCACCAGGTGAAGCTGAACCTCATCCACTGCTACCGCAGCATGAACTACATCTGCAAGCACATGGAAGAGGAATACGGGATTCCCTGGATGGAGTTCAACTTCTTCGGTCCCACCAAGATCAAAGAATCGATCCGCAAAATCGCCGCTTTCTTCGACGAGACCATCCAAGAGAAAGCGGAAGCGGTCATCGCCAAGTACGACCCCCTCATGCAAGCCGTCATCGAAAAGTACCGCCCACGCCTCGAAGGCAAAAAGGTCATGCTCTACGTCGGCGGCCTCCGTCCCCGCCACGTCATCGGCGCCTACGAAGACCTGGGCATGGAAGTCGTCGGCACCGGTTACGAGTTCGCCCACAAGGACGACTATGACCGCACCTTCCCCATGATGGGCGACAACACCGTCATCTATGACGACGTGACCGCCTTCGAGTTTGAAGAGTTCGTCAACCGCATGCGGCCCGACCTGATCGGCTCCGGGATCAAGGAAAAGTACGTCTTTGAAAAGATGGGCTACCCCTTCCGCCAGATGCACTCTTGGGATTACTCCGGTCCCTACCACGCCTATGACGGGTTCCCCATCTTCGCCCGTGACATGGACATCGCCCTGAGCAGCCCCACCTGGGGACTGGCCAAGGCGCCCTGGAAAAAAGAAGCGAAGGAGGTGCGCAAATGAGTGAGAACACCTGCGCCTGCACGCAATCCAAAGAAGAAATGGCCGAATGGCTGAATTCGCCGGAATACCGGGAGATGAACTTCAACCGCAAAGCCCTTTCCATCAACCCCTCCAAAGCCTGTCAGCCCCTCGGCGCCCTCCTTTGCGCCCTCGGAATCGATGGCTGCCTCCCCTTCGTCCACGGTTCGCAAGGCTGCGCCGCTTACTTCCGCAACACCCTGAACCGTCACCTGCGCGAGCCTGTTCCCACCGTCTCCGACTCGATGACAGAAGACTCGGCCGTCTTCGGCGGTCAAGCCAACCTGATCGAAGGCCTGAAAAACGCCTACCAGGTCTATAAGCCCCAGATGATCGGCGTCTTCACCTCCTGCATGGCCGAGGTTATCGGCGACGACCTGAATGCCTTCATCGCCAACGCCCGCAACGCCGGTTCGGTGCCCCAGGATTTCCCCATCGCCTTCGCCCAGACGCCCTCCTTCGTGGGCTCCCACATCACCGGTTGGGACAACATGTTCAAAGCCCTGCTCCAATCCCTGGCTGACCCGCGCCATGGCAGATGGACCAACGGCCGCCTGTACGTCGTTCCCGGCTTTGACGCCTACCCCGGCAACCTGCGTGAATACAAGCGCCTCGTGTCGGCCATGGGCATCCCCATGACGATGCTGCCCGACGCCACCGAAGCCATGGATTCGCCCCACACCGGCGAGTACCAGATCTACCCCGGCGGCACGCCCATGTCTGAACTGGCGGACGCGCTGAACGCCTCCGGCTTCATCTTCATGCAGCGCTACTCCACCGTCGGCAGCTACAAGTTCGTCAAAAACGTTCAGAAGATCAACACCGAAGTGGTCACCATGCCCATCGGCATCAACAACACCGACAAGTTCCTGATGGCCCTCCAGGAGATGACCGGCAAGCCGATCCCGGCGGAACTGGAAAAAGAGCGCGGCCGCGCCGTCGACTCGGCCACCGACGCTCACCAGTACATCCATGGCAAGCGCTTCGCCATGTTCGGCGACCCCGACCTGCTCCTCGGCCTCACCGGCTTCCTGCTCGAAATGGGCGGCATCCCTGCCCACATCGTCTGTACCAACGGCACCGAGCAATTCCGCAAGGACATCCAGGCGGTGCTCGACGCCAGCCCCTTCGGCAAGGACTGCGGCGTGCACGTCGGCCGCGACCTCTGGCATATGCGCTCCTTGCTGATGACGGAGCCCGTCGACATGCTGATCGGCGACTCCCACGGCAAGTTCGACGCCAAGGACGCCAACATCCCCTTGGTCCGTATCGGCTTCCCGATCATGGACCGCGTCAACCTGCACCGCAGCCCCATCGTCGGCTACCAGGGCGCCATCAACCTGGTCACCATGATCGCCAACACCTTCATGGACCAAGTCGACCGGACCTGCCCGGACCGTCTCTTCGAACTGATGCGCTAATCCGGCGTTACGCCGCAGTGGAAGGATGGAAAAAGCTCCGGTGGCGGGAAGCCGCCACCGGAGGCGTTCCCCTCCTTTCGGCAATCGTTAAAGAACCTTCTGGATTCGCTGCAACGAAGTGAAAACCAGAAACCAGCCTGAGAAAAAGTGGAATAGGGGGTGCCGCCGGTGTTTGTCAATCTGTCCAAGTTAAACCTGCGCGAGGAATGTCCTCTCACCGACAAGGGCGCGCCCAAGCTCTGCATGAAAGCGCTGCCTGGGGAAGGCGCCGAGCGCTCCTGCGCTTTCGACGGCGCCCGGGTCGTGCTCATGCCGATCACCGACGTCGCCCATGTCGTTCACGGTCCCATCGCCTGCGCCGGCAACTCCTGGGATAACCGGGGCGCTCGCTCCTCCGGGGCGCAGCTCTACCGCCGGGGGTTGACGACGGACCTGATGGAGATGGATGTCGTCTACGGAGGAGAGAAAAAGCTCGTCCAGGCCATCATCGAAATCGCCGCGAAACACCGGCCGAAGGCAGTCTTTGTCTATGCCACCTGCGTGTCCGCCCTGATCGGCGACGACCTGGAATCTGCTTGCCGGCAAGCCCAAGCGCAGGTCCCCGTTCCCGTCATCCCCGTCAACGCCCCCGGTTTCCTCGGTGACAAAAACATCGGCAACCGAGTCTCCGGCGAAGTCCTCTTCCAGCATGTCATCGGCACCGCCGAACCGGAGGAGATCCACCCCTTCGCCATCAACTTCATCGGCGAGTACAACATCGCCGGCGACCTCTGGGGCGTCCAGCCTTCGCTCGAAGCCATCGGCGTCAAACTGCAATCCTGCATCAGCGGCGACGCCCGCTTCGACGACCTGCGCACCGCCCACCGGGCCAAACTGAACATCCTCGTCTGCTCGAAGAGCCTGACCAACCTGGTCAAGCAGATGGAGAAAAAATACGGCATCCCCTACATCGAAGGCTCCTTCTACGGGATCCATGACACGAGCAACACCTTGCGGGCCATCGCCGAAGCCTTCGGCGACGCCGACCTGATCGCCAGGACAGAAGCCCACATCCAAAAAAAAGAGGCCGAGACGCGGGCCGTCATCGCGCCCTATAGACAAGGACTCGAAGGCAAACGGGCCGTCCTCTTCACCGGCGGCGTCAAGACCTGGTCCATGGTTACCACATTGAAGGAACTGGGTATCGAGGTCCTCGCCGGCGGCACCCAGAACTCGACACCGGAAGACTTCCTGCGCATGAAAGCCCTCATGGATCCGGAAGCCCACATCATCGAAGACACCAGCGCCGCCGGATTCCTAACCCTGATCAAAGAAAAAGCGCCCGACCTGATCGTGGCGGGCGGCAAGACAAAGTACCTGGCCCACAAGACGCGAACCCCTTTTCTCGACATCAATCACGGACGCAGCCTTCCCTATGCCGGCTATGACGGCATGATCACCTTCGCAAAAGCCGTCGCCCGCACCGTCTTCAGCCCCGTGTGGGAAAAAATGCGGCAACCCTTTCCGGCAGGAGGTGACGCGCAATGACCGCCACCGCCTTCGCCCCCCGAAGCTACACCGGCAACCCCCAGAAAAACAGCCCCGCCTTGGGCGCCACCCTGGCCTACATGGGCGTCGACGGGCTTTTGGCCCTCCTGCACGGCTCCCAGGGATGCTCCACCTTCATCCGGCTTCAGTTGTCGCGCCACTTCAAAGAACCGGTGCCCCTCAACTCGACGGCCCTTTTGGAGGACACGGCTATCTTCGGCGGCTGGGAACACCTGAAAAAGGGCATCGCCAAAGCAGCCGACAAGTTCAAGCCGCGCATCATCGGTGTCATGAGTTCGGGCCTGACAGAGACCTTCGGCGATGACATGGAAAGCGCCTGGTCCACCTTGCGGCAGGAACGGCCCGACCTGAGCGACCTGCCCGTCGTCCTGGCCAAAACGCCCGACTACGTCGGTTCGTTGCAAGAAGGCTACCAGCGCACCGCCCTGGCCCTCGTGGAGACACTGGCCAAGGATCCCGCGCCGCAGGATGCAAAGACCGTCGCCCTCTTTCCCGGCGTCCATCTCACCCCGGCCGACGTGGAAGAACTGAAAGACATGGTGAGCCTCTTCGGACTGACACCGCTTGTTCTGCCGGACATCTCCACATCTCTGGACGGCCACTCCGAGCTCGACCCGGCGCCGGTCGTACAGGGCGGCATCACCTTAGAGGAAATCCGCCGCATCCCCGGCTGTGTCGCCGCCTTCTCCTTCGGCCCCAGCATGGCCGTCGTCGGCGAGGCACTCCAGCGGATGCACGGCGTGCCCCATATGGCCGTCCACTCCTTGACGGGGTTGGAAGCCGTCGACATCTTCGTCCTCAAACTGTGCCAAATCTCGGGACGGCCCATTCCGGAGCGACTGCTCCGGCAGCGGAGCCGCCTGTTGGATACACTGGCCGACTACCACGACCAGATCGGCCGGAAAAAAATTGCCTTGGCCCTCGAATCGGACCTCCTGCTGAGCTTAGCCGGCTGCCTCGCCGAATTCGGCGCCGTCATCCAGACGGCCCTGGCCGCCACAGCCCCTGACCCGAGCGCGGTCCCCCCGGGCATCCCCGTCATTGTCGGCGACCTGGAGCACCTGGAGGAGACGGCCGTCGGCAGCCACCTGATCATCGCCAACTCCAACGCCCGCCAAGCGGCCCTGCCGCTCAAAATCCCCCACCTGCGCGCCGGCCTTCCTGTCTTTGACCGGGCCGGCATGCCCCAGACGGTCTGGATCGGCTACCGGGGAACCCAGCGATTCCTCATCGACTGCCTGAACGCCATGGCTGTGTAAGGAGGCGCCTATCATGCTCGTCGCTTTTGCCACCGAGAGCCAGACCCACATCGACGCCCACTTCGGGCTCGCTCCCGCCTTTGCCCTCTATGACATTACCCCGGAAGCGATCACATCAAAGGGGATCGTCTACTGCCCCCAGGAGTTCGCCCCAGACGCCGACAAAGAGGATAAAGTCGAAAACCGCATGCAGATCCTGCGCGGCTGCGCCGTCGCCTACTGCACCAGCATCGGCGGCCCGGCAGCAGCCCGCCTGGTCCAGAGCGGGATCCACCCACTGAAAGTGCCTGAAGGCACGGCCATCGAGGATGAACTGAAGCGCCTGCAAACCCTGCTGGCCGGTTCCCCGCCGCCGTGGCTGCGCAAACGGCTCCAACAAGAAAAGATGATGAAGGAGGACTAAACATATGGCTACCTTCACCGGATTGACCTACGGCGGTCAAGAATGGACCCCCAAATTCGTCGAGGCGATCGACCCCATGAAATGCATGGGCTGCGGCCGCTGCATCAAGGTTTGCTCCCAGGGCGCTCTCGGCCTCGACACCTTCATGGATGAAGACGACATGCAGCGCATGATCTCCATCATCGCCGACAAGGACCGTTGCATCGGCTGCCAGGCTTGCGGCCGGACCTGCGCCAAGCGCTGCTTTACCTTTGCGCCGAAAGAGATCTAAGGTTGAAGCAGGGGAGTCGCCTCCCATCAGCGTGAAGCTACAGGTTTTTCACATCACCTGACGCGAAAAAAATGAACCGGAAAGAGGTGTGAAACATGGGATGTCTCGGATCTTGCGATGGAAACCAAAAAGAGTCGACCCCTCGCCACCCCTGTTTCTCACCTCAGGGTCACGGCAAAGCCGGGCGCATTCACCTGCCGGTGGCGCCGAGTTGCAACATCGGCTGTGGATACTGTGTGCGTAAATTCGACTGTGCCAACGAATCCCGTCCCGGCGTCACCAGCCGGGTGATCACGCCGGAACAGGCGCTTTGGCGCGTTGATCAGGCCTTGGCTTCCGATATCGGCGCCTATCTCAACGTGGTCGGCATCGCAGGCCCCGGAGAACCGCTAGCCAACGAAAACACCTTCAAGACCTTTAGCCTGATTCAAGAGCATCATCCGCACTTGATCAGTTGCGTCAGTTCCAACGGTTTGATGCTCGCCGATCGCCTCGACGATCTGGTGAAGCTGAATGTCTCGCACATCACGGTCACCATGAACACGCTCGATCCGGCCATCGGCGCGCGCATCTACCGCCATGTGCGCTATCAGGGACAACGGTTGACTGGGGAAGCGGGCGCCGCATTGCTTATCGAGCGGCAACTGCGCGGCATCGAAATGGCGGCGGCCGCCGGACGGACCGTCAAAGTGAATACGGTCGTCATCCCGGGCCTGAACGATGACAAGATCGAAACGCTTGCCCGGGAAGTGAAAAGCCGCGGGGCTGCGCTGCTCAATCTCATGCCCCTGATCAACCAGGGTGATTTCGCCGATTGGGCGCCGCCGACGCCGGCCATGCTGCAGAAGCTGCAACAAAAAGCGTCCGTCATCCTGCCCCAACTGGCCCACTGCCGCCAGTGCCGCGCCGACGCCATCGGATTGATATAAGGGTAAGGGGGCGTTGTCATGCGCCAACGGGTTTGGTTGATGGATACGACGTTACGCGACGGCGAGCAAACGCCGGGGGTGGCTTTTTGCCCACAGGAAAAAGAGCTGCTGGCCCGGCGCCTCGCTGAAGCGGGCGTCCACGAAATTGAAACGGGCGTGCCCGCCATGGGAGAAGACGAACAGGAGACCATCGCCCGCATCGTCAAGTTGAACCTGCCGGCGCGGGTGACCACCTGGAACCGGGCTGTCATCTCCGATCTGGAAGCGAGCCTCAAGTGCGGCGTCCATAGTGTCGCCATCTGCCTTCCCTCTTCGGATCAGCAGATCACCCAGAAACTCCGCCAAAGCCGCCAGTGGGTCCTCGACCAGATGGGCGAGTGTGTCCGCCGGGCCAAGGCGGAAGGGCTCTATGTGGTGATCGGACTGGAAGATGCCAGCCGAGCCGATCCCCAGTTTTTGATCCAACTGGGCGTGGAAGCGGAGCGTCTCAAAGTGAACCGGCTGCGCATCTCCGACACGCTGGGCATCCTCGACCCCATCCGCACCTTCACCCTTTTTGACCGCTTGGCGTCATCGCTCTCGATTCCCTTGGAGATCCATGCCCACAATGACCTGGGCATGGCCACGGCCAACACGGTGTCCGCCATCCAGGCGGGCGCCAAGGCGGCAAGCGTCACCGTCTGCGGGCTCGGCGAGCGGGCCGGCAACGCCCCCCTGGAAGAGGTGGCCCTGGCCCTGCGCCAGTGCTGCGGCGCTGATACGCGCATCAACCTGGAACTGTTGCCGGCGCTCTGCCGGCTCGTCAGTTGGTCCACACGCCGGCCCATCCCCTTTTCCAAGCCTGTCATCGGCCGCGACGCCTTTACGCACGCTTCATCCATTCATGTGGACGGACTGAATAAAGACCGTTCAAACTATGAAGCCTATCCCCCCGAGTATGTGGGCCGCCGCCACCGCATCGCCCTTGGCAAATACAGCGGGCGAAAACCCCTGGACGAACTGCTCAAGGCCCAGGGGCACGACCTGGACCAGGAGGGGATGACCCAATTGCTCCTGAACGTGCGCCAACTCAGCCAAGTCTTGAAGCGCCCCCTGCGCCGGCACGACATCCTCGACCTCGTTTCCGGTGAGACGTCCTCGCAAACGTAAACGCGTTCCCGAGGAACAATTTGTCGACCTGTCACCTACTGACCGTCTATGGAATACATTGCCACTGAAAAAACCAAAGTGGCAAGGAGAGATGGTCATGGACGGCGCGTATCCCCTTTCCCCCGCCTATCGTCCCATGATGTGCGACAGGCTTCGCGGCATGATTGGCCAAGAAATGACCGCCGAGGTCCGCCATCCCGACGGCATGCGGATCTACACGGGCCGCCTCATCTCCGTGGGAGACGATTATATCGAATTGGAGATGGAGGATTCCCGGGCGACGGCGCAAACGGACGATGCGGTCACGGAAGTCATGGCTGGCGGAGAAGCCTTTGCCTCTGAAGAAGCGATGACTGCGGAAGCGGTCATGGCGCCGGAAGAGATGATGGCGGTAGAAACGATGGCGGGAGATACCGTGCAAGCGGAGCAGTTTTTTTACCCGCCCTACCGCTACCCCTACCGCTTTCCCTATCGTCGCCCCTTTTTCGGTCCGGGATTCGGGCCGGGATTTGGACCGGGACCTTTTTACCGCACCTTCATCCCCATTTTCCTCTTGACGTCGCTGTTGGCCCGTCCCGGCTATTACTACTGATGCATGGAATGTCAGCGGTTCCCCGCCAGCGTCGGTGATGCGTCGCGAACGTGCGTAGTCCCGCTGATTGCCATAGGTAACCCTCACCCCAACCCCATCGGTCTTGATCACAGGCCACGCCCGGAACGGATTGTTCCAGGGCGTTTTTTTTGATCCCCGGGGGAAGCTGCGGACACACCCGAAAAAAGGGTGTATAATGTAGTTTTAGACGAAGCCAGGTCGGCGACAGCCGATCACATGCACTAAGGGGATGGGACGGTGGCAGCGCAAGGCAAGACACAACGCCCGGCAAAAACCTATCTGAAACTGATCCTGACGACCTGTTTCTGGGGGGGCACCTTCGTCGCCGCCAAATTGGCGGTCCAGGAGGCGCCGCCCTTTTATTCGGCAACCAGCCGGTTTACTGTCGCCACCCTGGTCCTCTTTGCCATCGTCGCCTGGGAGGCCTATCGACCGGGAGGGGAGGGCCGCATCCCCTACCCCCGAGGGTGGCGCCAAATCCTCGGCCTGTTCAGCCTTGGGCTAACGGGGATTTTCTTTTACAACGCCTTTTTCTTTACGGGATTGAAGTTTACGACAGCCGCCAACGGCTCCCTCGTCATCGCCATCAATCCCTTGGTCACGGCCATCTTCTCGGCGCTCCTGCTGAGAGAACGTTTCCGGCCGATCCAGGCCGTCGGTTTTTTGATCTCCTTCATCGGTGTTGTCACCGTCGTTTCGCGCGGCTCCCTGGAGGTCCTCCGCGGGCTCTTCTTCAACCCCGGCGACGTGATCCTGTTGGGCGCGCCGATCTCTTGGGCTTTGTACTCGATCCTGGGGAAAAAGATGCTCGGCCGGTTTTCGCCGCTGGTGGCGACAGCCTATGCGACCCTGTTCGGCACGCTGCTGCTGCTGCCGGCGGCCTTCATCGAGACGGCCCTGACCGATAGGACAGCCGGCTTTTCCTGGATCGGCTGGACGGCCATTTTGCAGTTGGCCCTGCTCGGGACGGTGCTGGGCTTTGTCTGGTGGTATGAGGGCGTCAACACCATCGGCCCCGGCCCATCGGCCATCTTCGTCAATCTCGTGCCTGTTTTCGGATGCATCTTCGGCGTCGTCTTTCTCCATGAAGGGGTCGCCTGGCCCCAACTGGCCGGCGGCGCTTTGGTCATCACGGGTGTGTTGACAGGGACGCTGGGCGCGAGCGGGGGACCGGATCTGCGGCGCAATAGTCTGTTATAAGCGTTATACCGGAGGAATCTCACATGGGCCTTTTCCTCGTGATCATCTCCGCCTTGGCCTTCGGCTCCATGGCGATCTTTGCAGCCATCGCTTACGATTACGGCGCCCAGGTGCCCACGGTGCTGGCTGTTCGCTTCTGTCTGGCGGCGGCCCTGCTCTGGCTGGTCGTTATCATCCGGAAGGAAACATACCGGGTCGATCCAAAGACCCTGGCCGGGCTCGCCCTGCTGGGCGCTGTCGGCTACGGCACGATGTCTTTTTGCTTTTTTACGGCGGTGCAGCGGCTGACGCCAGGCCTGGCGGCGCTGCTGCTCTACACCTACCCGGTGATTGTGTATGTGCTCTCTCTGCTGATGGGGCGGGAGCGAGTCGGTTGGACGAACATGACCGCCTTGTGCGCGACCGCTGCCGGAATGGTCCTCGTCCTCGGCGCCTCCTTGGAAACGGCGGCCTTTGACGGCGTTGGCGCGGCCTTCGGACTTACCGCCGCTGTCATGTACTCGGTTTACCTGCTTCTCGGCGCCCGCATCGTCCAAGGCGTCTCCCCATTGGTGACGACGGCCTACATCTGCGCCTTTGCCGCCTTCGTCTTTGTCCTGCGCGGCCTCGTCTCCGGCGACCTCCGCCTCGATATGCCCCTTGAAGCCTACGGCGCCATCCTCGGCATCGCCGTCATCTGCACGGCTGTGGCCATCCTGGCCTTGATGGCCGGCATCGAGCGGGTCGGACCGGCGCAGGCCTCCATCATCAGTACCGTTGAACCGGTCTGGACCGTCTTTTTGTCTTTCCTGATCTTCGGTGAGCGCTTCAACCTGTCTCAGATGGGCGGCGGCGCGCTGATCCTGCTCGGTGTGCTGATCCTGCAGGCCTTTCCCGCCAAGTCCCTGCAAAAACAATAAAATAGGATAAAGTCTATCGGGCTCTGGGGATTTCCCTGCGCCAGTCCTTGTCCGCACCCGATGGATCATGTAAAATACAGGGGTAGTCACTGAGCGACTACCTTTTTTACATCGTTTTGGGAAGAATGCATTCGGGGCGACCCCCGGCGCGGGAGGCCAAAAGGGTGCCCAATTACGCGCAGGAGGGAATTTACGAATGACGACAGAAAAAGGAACCTGGACAGTGAAAAAAGGCCTGGCCGAGATGCTCAAGGGCGGCGTGATCATGGATGTCACCACGCCGGAGCAGGCCAAGATCGCCGAGGAAGCCGGCGCTTGCGCCGTCATGGCGCTGGAGCGCGTGCCGGCTGACATCCGCGCCGTCGGCGGGGTGGCCCGCATGGCCGACCCCACGGTGATCCTGCGGATCATGGACGCTGTCACCATCCCGGTCATGGCCAAAGCCCGCATCGGCCACTTTGTCGAGGCCCAGGTGCTGGAGTCGCTCGGCATCGACTATATCGATGAGTCGGAAGTGCTGACGCCGGCCGATGACCTGTTTCATATCAACAAAAACGACTTCAAGGTGCCCTTTGTCTGCGGCGCCCGCAACCTGGGAGAGGCACTGCGGCGCATCGGCGAAGGCGCGGCCATGATCCGGACGAAAGGCGAGCCCGGCACCGGCAACGTGGTCGAAGCCGTGCGCCATGCCCGCCAGGTCATGAGCGAGATCCGCAAACTGACGACCCTGCCCAAGGAAGAGCGCATGTCCTTCGCCAAGGAGATCGGCGCGCCCTACGAACTCGTCTGCCTGGTGGCCGAGACAGGCCGCCTGCCCGTGGTCAACTTCGCCGCCGGCGGCATTGCCACCCCGGCTGACGCCGCCCTAATGATGCAACTGGGCGTCGACGGCGTCTTCGTCGGCTCGGGCATCTTCAAATCAGGCGACCCTGTCCGCCGGGCCAAGGCCATCGTGGCCGCCACGACCCACTACAACGACCCGAAGGTCATCGCCGAGGTGTCCAAAGACCTGGGCGAACCGATGGTGGGCATCGAGATCCCGACCATCCCGGCGGAACAGCGCATGCAAGAGCGCGGCTGGTAGCCGGGGGCTTTTCCATGACCGAAAAAAAAGCGCTCACCATCGGCGTCCTGGCGATGCAGGGCGCCTTTCGCGAGCATGAGCAGATGCTGCAATCGCTGGGCTGCAACGTCGTGCAGGTACGCAAGCCCGAGCAACTCGACGAACTGGACGGGCTGATCCTCCCTGGCGGCGAGAGCACCACCATCGGCAAGTTGATGGCCGACTTTGGCCTTGACGCGGCAATCCTGGAGCGGGCGGCCCAAGGAATGCCCCTCTGGGGCACCTGCGCCGGACTGATCCTGCTGGCCCAGCGGATCGAGCGGTCGGAGCAGAAGCGCCTCGGCCTCATGGACATCACCGCCGTGCGCAATGCTTTTGGCCGCCAGGTCGACTCCTTCGAGATCGCCCTCGACATCGCGGCGCTTAACGGCATCGATGCCCTCGGTGCCCTCGGTGCGGATGAAGCCCTCGGTGATGATAAAGCCCTTGGTGTTGGCGCCTTTCCCGCCGTTTTCATTCGCGCGCCTTACATCGCCGAAGCGGGGCCGGATGTGCAGATCCTGGCCCGCCATGAAGGCAAAGCGGTGCTGGCCCGTCAAGGAAACCTCCTGGCTGCGGCCTTCCATCCCGAATTGACGAAGGACGACCGGATGCACCGCTTTTTTCTCAAGATGGTGGCGGAACAGGCGTAATCAGGGAAGCGATGGGCCGGCCATGGAGCGGCCGGCCCTCGCTATCGCTTGAAAAGGCGCTGCCGCGCAGCCATCGTGATTTGTGAGAAGGCAACACCTCACATGCTTCTTGTTTCCCCAGGTTTCCGTCATCGAAAGGAGAAGCAATGGCTACTGCAATCGCCAACGGTGTTCGCCTGAACTATGAGGTCTTCGGCCCCGAAGGGGCGCCGGCGTTGCTCTTCACCCACGGGGCCGGCTGGGATCACCGGCAGTGGCTGCCCCAGGTGGAGCCCTTCAGCCGCCACTACCGCGTCATCCTCTGGGATGTCCGGTTTCACGGTCGCTCAGGCTGCTGCGACCTTGCCGACCTGGACGATTTCAGCCGCGACCAGGTGGCCCTCTTGGACCACCTCGGCGTCGAGCGGGCCGTCCTCGTCGGCTGCTCCATGGGGGGGCACATCTCGCTACGGACGGCCATCCTGCATCCCGAGCGGGTGGCGGCCCTCGTCCTCATGGGCACGCCGGTGACGAGCGCCTACAACTGGCGAAACCGCCTGGCCATCACCCTGCAGGAGGGATCGCTGAAAAAGTTTTTCAGCGAGTTGATCGACATCTCACTGCAGGGCTTCTCCTTCTTCTTTTACGGACTCACCCTGCGTTTCGCCACCATGGAAAAGATCGCGAGCATGCACGCCAAAGGGCTCAGCCTCTTTCATCCCGAGTTGGAGGAGTACTTCTACCGCGTGACGGTGCAACACCCCAAGGAGCGCTGGAACCTGATCTGGGAGATCGCCTGCCGCATGGAGACGCTGGCCGACCTCCCCAAGGTCGCCTGTCCGACGCTGGTCCTCGAAGGCGACGCCGAGTGGATGATGCGTCGCCAGCACCGCTTCATCTGCGAGGCCATCCCCCAGGCCTGCCACCGGCTGATCTCCGGCGCCGGCCATGCCACCAACCTGGACAATCCCGAAGAGGTCAACGATTGCATCGACGATTTTTTGAAGCAGGCCCTGTTTCGGGATTCCGCTCAAAACCAGCAGCGGCAGCTTGCGGGCGCCGTCTGCTAGTCTATCCTTCGCCTGGCTGCCTAGAATTGCCGCAAAGGCTGCGCCGTTTTTTTAACATGAAATGTCTTGTCAATCATCAACGCCTGTGCTACACTCCATGGTAACGTCCTTACCTTGGAAGAAGCGATGATGGGGAACAGTAATCGGAGGAACGGTTCAGAAAGTTGGCGGTCGATGCGAGCCAACCCGAGCGTCCGGTGAATTTCCACCCCTGAGTTGGCGGCGATGAGCCGGCCCGGTCATGTCCGTTACGCATGTCGAGCGGGCCTTTCCTGACGGAAAGGTCAAGCAGGGTGGCAACACGGGTCACAGCCTCTCGTCCCTGACACAATAGTCATGGATCGAGGGGTTTTTATATTTCTGCCCTTTTTGTATACATGATCACGGCGCCGCAAACGGCGCAAGGTACCAAAGGAGGAGCGCTTTTTATGTATGAAAAAGAATATCTGATGCTTCCCGGACCGACGCCCGTCCCGCCCCGGGTCCTGCGGGCCCTGTCGGAACCGCTAATCAACCACCGGGGGCCGAGCTTCAAAACCCTCATCGAAGAGGTCACCGAAGGCGTCAAGTACGTCTACCAGACGAAAAACGACGTCCTCATCCTGCCCTCCTCCGGGACGGGCGGCATGGAGGCGGCCATCGTCAACTTCCTGTCCGCTGGCGACAAGGTCCTCGCCCTTTCCATCGGCGCCTTCGGTGATCGCTTCGCCACTATCGCCCAGACCTACGGTTGCATCGTCGACAAGGTGGACTTCGAATGGGGCACCGCCGTCGACCTGAACGTCGTCAAGGCGAAACTGGCCGCCGATGTGAATAAGGAATACAAGGCCATCCTGGTCACCCACAACGAAACAGCGACCGGCGTCTGCAACGACCTCAAAGGCCTCAGTGAGATCCGCGGCGACCACCCGGCCCTGATCCTTGTCGACTCCGTCTCCGGCCTCGGTGTCATGGAAGTGAAGACCGACGAGTGGGGCCTGGACGTTATCGTCACGGCCGCCCAGAAAGGCTTCATGATCCCGCCGGGCGTCGCCTTCGTCTCCGTCAGCCCCCGCGCCTGGGCGGCCTACGAGAAATCGACAGCCCCCAAGTTCTACTGGGACCTCGGCTCCGCCAAGAAGTTCCTCGAAAAAGGCCAGACCCCGGTCACCCCGGCCATCCCCCAACTGACAGGCCTCCGAGAAGCCCTCAAGCTCTTCCGGGAAAAAGGCATGGACTACATCTTCGCCAAGCAGCTCTACCTGCGGGACATCACCCGCGCCGGCGCGAAAGCCCTCGGGCTCAAGATGCTGGCTGATGACGCCGTCGCCTCCGCCGCCGTCACCGCCGTCTGGGCGCCCGAAGGCATCGAGGCCAAGGCCATCAACAAGAAGATGCGCGAAGAGTACAACGTGGTCCTCGCCGGCGGCCAGAAGAAGCTGGAGAACAAGATCTTCCGCATCGGCCACCTCGGGTACGTGCAGCACCTCGACATCCTGGCCACCATCGGCGCCCTCGAAATGACCCTCAAAGAACTCGGCTACCCCGTCGAACTGGGCGCCGGCGTCAAAGCAGCACAAGAAGTCATCATGTCAAGAAAGGGGCTACTCTAAACCATGCGCGTGCTTGTATGTGACCCGATTTCGCAAAAAGGGATTGACGTCCTCACCTCGGCCGGCGATGTCGCCGTCGACGTGAAACTGAAACTGACGGAAGATCAGATCGTGGAGATCATCGCCGAATACGACGCTGTCGTCGTCCGTTCGGAAACGAAAATCACCAAGCGGATTATCGAAGCGGCAGACCGGTTGAAAGCCATCGGCCGGGCCGGCGTCGGCGTCGATAACATCGACGTGGAAGCGGCCACCCGGAAGGGCGTCGTCGTCGTCAACGCCCCCGAAGGCAACACCATCGCCGCCGCCGAACTGACGGTGGCCCTCATCCTCGCCATCGCCCGGAACGTCGGTTCCGCCAACCTGTCCTTGAAGGGCGGCAAATGGGACCGCAGCAAGTATACCGGCATTGAATTAAAAGGCAAAACACTGGGCATCCTGGGACTGGGCAAAATTGGATCGGAAGTGGCCAAGCGCGCCCGCGCCTTCGACATGACCGTCATCGCCTACGACCCCTACGCCTCCGTGGAAAAGGCGAAGAGCCTCGGCGTCACCGTCACCGACCTGGAGACGGTCTTCCGCCAGTCTGACTTCATCACCGTCCACATGCCCAAGACGAAAGACACCTACCGCATGATCAGCACCGACCAGTTCGCCATCATGAAAGACGGCGTCCGCATCGTCAATTGCGCCCGCGGCGGCATCATCGACGAGCAAGCCCTCTGCGAAGCCATCCAGTCGGGCAAGGTGGCCGCCGCCGGCCTCGACGTCTTTGAAAAAGAGCCCTGCACCGACAGCCCCCTCTTTGCCCTCGACCAGGTCACCGCCACGCCCCACCTGGGCGCCTCCACCAAGGAAGCCCAAGTCAACGTGGCCATCGACGTGGCCTACGACATCCTGCGGGTGCTCCGCGGCGAAGCCGTCAGCGCCGCCGTCAACATCCCCGCCGTCAAGCAAGAGATGATGGCCATCTTCGAACCCTACCTCAACCTGGTGGAGAAGATGGGCGGCTACCTCGGCCAGACCATCGGCAACCGCATCGAGAAGGTGGCCATCACCTTCAAGGGCGATGTGGCCAAATACGATGTCACCCCCTTGACGACAACGCTGCTCAAAGGCCTGCTCAAGCACGCCCTTGAAGAGTCCGTCAACTACGTCAACGCCCCCCATGTGGCCAAAGCGCGCGGCATCCAGGTCATCGAAGCGAAGACGCCTGACGTGCAGGACTACGCCGTCCAGATCTGCGTCGTCGTCGAGACCGACCAGGGCAAGCGCCAGGTCACCGGCACGCTGCTCCGCAACAAGCCCCGCTTCGTGAGCATCGACGGATATGACATGGATATGGCTCCCGAAGGCCACATGCTCGTCGTCCCTCATACGGACAAACCGCGGATCATCGGCCAACTGGGCACCATCATCGGCGAACATAACGTCAACATCGCCGGCATGCACCTGGGCCGCAAAGACTTCGGCGGCAACGCCGTCGCCATCCTCACCATCGACGGCCCCGTGCCCGCCGTGGTCCTGACCGACCTGGCCAAGATCGACGGCGTGGCCGACGTGAAATACGTCAACCTCGGCTAAAAAACCTCGCACTTGGCCCCGGTAACCGTACGGCCTGCGGCATGAGAAGCAACTGCGGCCTGCTCTAAGGGCCGGCAGGCGGACTGCCCGCAGGCCTTCTCTATTCTGTTCCGGGAGGGATCCCTTTGCTGGACACCAAGTTTGTACGCGCCAATCCCGAGGTGGTGCAGGAAGCCCTGCAAAAACGGGGCGCCAACATCTCCTTAGACGACTTCCTCGAACTGGACCGCCGCCGCCGCGCCCTGGTGGTGGAGGTGGAAAACCTCAAAGCCAAGCGCAACGCCGTCTCCGCCGAGATCGCCCGCAAGAAAAAGGCCAAGGAAGACGCCGAGGCCATGATCATCGAGATGCGCCAGGTGGGCGATCAGATCAAGGCCCTTGACGACGAACTGGCCCAGATCGAACTGGACATGGACAACCGGATGCTCTATATCCCCAACATCCCCCACGCCTCTGTGCCCGTCGGCAAATCGGAGGAGGACAACGTGGAGGTTCGCCGCTGGGGAACGCCACGGACCTTCGACTTCCCTGTCAAAGCCCACTGGGACATCGGCGAAGACCTGAACATCCTCGACTTCCAGCGCGGCGCCAAGATCTCCGGCGCCCGCTTCACCGTCTACAAAGGCCTCGGCGCCCGGCTGGAGCGGGCCGTCATCAACCTGATGATGGACACCCACGCCCAGCGGGGCTACACGGAAGTCCTGCCGCCCTATCTCGTCAACCGGCAGTCCATGATCGGCACGGGCCAACTGCCCAAGTTCGCCGAAGACATGTTCGCCGTCGCCGGGACGGACTACTTTCTCATCCCCACGGCTGAGGTGCCCGTGACCAATCTCTACACCAATGAGATTATGGACGCGGACAAGCTGCCCATCCACCACTGCGCCTACTCGGCCTGCTTCCGGGCCGAAGCCGGCGCCGCCGGGCGGGACACGCGCGGCCTCATTCGCCAGCACCAGTTCAACAAGGTGGAACTCGTCAAGTTCGCCCGGCCCGAAAACTCCTACGAGGAGTTGGAGAAGCTGACGAACGACGCCGAGCACATCCTGCAACGGCTGGGCCTGCCCTACCGGGTGATCACCCTCTGCACCGGCGACATGGGCTTCTCGTCAGCCAAGACCTATGACATCGAGGTCTGGCTGCCGAGCTTCGGAACCTACCGGGAGATCTCCTCCTGCTCGAACTTCGAGGACTTCCAGGCGCGGCGGGCCAACATCCGCTTCCGGCCGAGCCCGAAGGCCAAGCCCGAGTTCGTCCACACCTTGAACGGCTCCGGCCTCGCCGTCGGGCGCACCGTCGCCGCCATCTTGGAGAACTGCCAGCAGCCGGACGGGAGCGTCGTTATCCCCGAGGCGCTGCGCCCCTACATGGGCGTCGACGTCATCGGCGGCTGAGTCGAAAACACCTTCTTTGAAAGAGTCTCCTCTCCTGGGAGACTCTTTCTTTTTGCTTACAGCAGGATTTGAACATTTTGCGCCGAAAAAATATTATTTATATGCATGTTCAAATACATGTTTTTGGCAGTCCATTATATAGGAAGAAACCCTTTTAATAGACGGGCCTTGGCGACTCTTTTCGGTTGCTGAAACGGAGGGGGCTTATATTGCATACGCTGGCGTCCCTCGCGAGCAGGGAATTGGCTACGTTGCAGGGGGAAGCGCTGCTGGTCGACGCCGTCACGCTGATGAGCGACAAGAACATCAGCAGTGTGCTGGTGACGCGCGGTTCCGCCGTCGTCGGAATCATCACTGAACGGGATCTGGTGCGGCTGGTCGCCACCGGCATCGATCCGCTGAAAACGGCGGTCGAGACGGTGATGACCGGTCAACTTGTTCATTTGCCCGAAACAGTGCTGATCGATGAAGCCCTGTATGTCATGGAAAAAGAAAAAGTCCGTCACCTGGTCGTCACCGGCGTCGATGGCCGCGACGCCGCCAGCGAACCGGGGGCCGAACTCTACCGCAAGCACCAACTCCGCGCCGACGACCAGGGGATCCTCTCGGCCAAGGGCATCATCACCTATACCGATGTGGTCCGCAAGTTGGAAGAGGAGTTTTTCAAAAAGCCGCTGAGCGTCTCCGACTGCATGTCCACGACGCTGCACCGCACCGACGCCGGTACGGACATCAAAGCCGCCTTCGCCATCATGAACGCCCAGCGCCTCAGTTCCCTGCTTATCGACAAGCAAGGCAAAACCGTCGGCATCCTGACCGAACGGGACGTGGTGCGCTTCATGCGCAGCGGTCGCAGCCTGGACAGCAGCATCACCGAGGTCATGAGCCCCTCGCCGATGACCGTCTCCCAGGACGTGTCCCTCTTCGAGGCGGCCCGCATCATGGAACAGCACCGCATCCGCCGGCTGCTGGTGCGCGACCCCGAGGGGCGCATCTGCGGCATGGTCAGCCACTCCGACATCGTCCGGGCGGTGCGCAAGAACTACCGCAACGTCTTGCAGGGGGAGGCGGCGCGCAGCCGCAAAGCCCTCAGCCTGATCGGCGAAGGTGTGGCCGAACTGGACGGCAAAACCTTCCGCGTCCTCTGGATCAACCCGGCCGGCGCCGAGATGCTGGGTTTAAAAAACTGTTCCGAAGCCCTCGGCTGGGAGTTTACCGGTTTTTTGGACGCCAAAACGGCGGACCTGATCCACCGCGATTTCATCCAGCGCACCTCCCGCGACGCCCTCCTTTGCACGACGGCGTTGCCACGACCGGGCGAGCGCCACCTCTGGCTCTCCTATGAGATGACCACTGACTTTCGGGGCGAGCCCTGCATCCGCGCCGTCTTCCGGGATGTTACCTACCTGGCCGCCGCCCAGGAGACCTTGCAGGAGGAAAAGGCGCGCTTGCAGATGAGCTTTCAGGCTTCCCGGGAGGGGATCCTCGTCCTTACCGAAGAGGGGCGCCTGATTGACATGAACCGGCGCGCCCGGGAACTGCTTCGCCTGCCGGATCGCTCCGACGTGACGTTGACGGTCCAGGAGTGGAGCAGAGAGGTCCGTGTGTTCGAGGAGTCGGGACACCCGATCCGCCTGAGCGAAGACCTGATCCGGGGCTTTGTGGAGACGGGACAAGCCCTCTACGACCAACTGCTGCGCCTTTTCTTCAACAGTGACGGCAAAAGCCTCTGGCTGATGGTCTCTGCGTCGCCGATCCCGACGCGGCGCTGCATGGTCGTCACCCTCTACGACGTGACGGCCAGCAAGCAGAAGGAACTGGAGATCCAGCGCTCCGAAAAGAAATACCGGACACTCATCCACAACCTGACCGAAGCGGTCCTCCTCCTATCTCCCGCCGGCAATGTGATCGACCTCAACCCGGCGGCGAGGGAGATCTTGCAGGTGACCGATGACCAGCCCCTGCCCCATCCCCTAACGGATTTTTACTGCACCTTTGTCGACCGGGAGGGGCGGCCGATCCCGACGGAGGAGATCGCTCGCTGGGAGGGTTCGCGGCGCAAGGCGCCATTTAAAGACCGGGAGATCGGCATCCTTACGGGCGATCAGGTCTACTGGGGCGTCCTCACCCAGACGCCAACCTTCGGCGACGACGGCGCCGTCGAATCGATGATCGTCACCTTCAACGACCTGACCGAGTATATGGAAAGCAAACGCCAGGAGGAACTGCTCCTGACCTGCTCCATCGACTTCGCCCGGGCGACGACGGAGGAAGAGGTCTACGCCATCCTGGCCCACTACCTGCGCCGCCTCGGACGCGCCAACGGCAAGATCGACGCCATCCTGCTGCGGAACGTGACGACCCCCGCCCAGCATCCGGCCCTGATCCAGTGGGCCGACGCCGGATTTCTCTTCACCGGCGAGTTTCACCCCGAGCGCTGCAAAGCCTACGCCTCCGGCGTCGACCTGGTGGTGAAGGACGCCCGGATCGAGTACGGCTGCCCCTGTCATGAGGTCAACGCCGACCAGGGGAGCTACTTCTGCACCAACCTCAGCGTCGGCGGCCAGGTCGTGGGCGTGCTCCACCTCTACAGCGGCGCCGCCGGCTTTTTCGACGACCAGACAGCGCGGGTGGTGCGCAGCCTCTTGGCGCTAGCCGCCCCCACGATCAGCAACATGCGGCTCATCGACCACAACCGCCGCCTCTCGCTGATCGACCCCCTGACCGGCCTGCACAACCGGCGCTACCTGGAACAGACCCTGGAAAACCTCGTCGTTCAATCGCGCGAGACGGAACGGCGCTTCTGCCTGATCATGGCCGACATCGACCAGTTCAAGAAGTTCAACGACACCTTCGGCCACGACGCCGGCGACAAGGCTTTGCGGATGGTGGCCGCCAACGTGCGCAATTGCCTGCGCGAAGAGGACATCGCCGTCCGCTTCGGCGGCGAAGAGATCACCATCATCCTGATGGGCGTCGCCAAGGAACTGGCCGTCACCATCGCCGACCGCATCCGCAAACGGATCGAACAGACCCCCATCGAGATCGGCGACGACCAACTCCAGTACGTTACGTTAAGCATGGGCGTCTCCGCCTTCCCGGAAGACGGCAAGACCTTGGAGAAATTGATCCAGCGGGCCGACGTGGCCCTTTATGAAGCGAAGCGGCTCGGGAAAAACCGGGTGGCGGCTTTTGAGAAGGCGCAGTGACGGGAATGACCTGTCTTACATGTCTTAAGGAAAAGCCTGTATAGGCAAAGGCGCGGCAAAAGGCAAAAGCACAGAAAAAGGCAAAAGCGCGTTGTGAAAACCCTGTTAAAAGCGCTGTAGAGGAAAACAGGCGACGCGCGTGGAAAAGGGGAGACGCGCCGGGAACGGCGCAGCGACAAAAAGTGAAGAGGGTGGAGCGGTATGCTGACGGTCGTTCCGAAGGAGGAAGACAATCTCAACCCCTCGGTGGAAGAAAGGCTCAAAGCGATGGGCCTCGAACTCCCGGAGGTCATCCCGCCGGTGGCGGCCTATGTGCCTGCTGTCTGGACGGGAAACCTCGTCTTTACAGCCGGCCAACTGCCCTTCGTCAAAGGCGTCCTGCTTTACACCGGCAAGGTCGGTGCTGACCTGACAGCGGAAGAAGCCGCCCAGGCCGCCCGCCTTTGCGCCCTAAACTGCCTGGCCGCCGTCAAATCGGTCACCGGCAGCCTCGACCGGATTGTCCGCATCGTCAAAGTCACCGGCTTCGTCAACGGCGCCCCCGGCTTCACCGGCCAGCCTGCCGTTCTCAACGGCGCCTCGGAGTTCTTCGTCCAGATCTTTGGCACCGCCGGCGAACATGCCCGTTCGGCTGTCGGCGTGGCGGAACTGCCGCTCAATGCGCCGGTTGAGGTGGAGATTATTGTTGAGGTGGAGGCGTAACTTTACTTCCCTGGAAAAAGACTCCCCATTGCCTTTTACGGGTGACTATGGTAATATAATTCACGTCTTTCTACCGGGGCTTTGACGCTCCGGTGAATGCGGAGGGATGGCCGAGCGGTTGAAGGCGGCGGTCTTGAAAACCGTTGTAGGGGTGACTCTACCGTGGGTTCGAATCCCACTCCCTCCGCCATTTATGAAAGAAGCAAATTTTTATAAGCATTGAACTGTAGTCAAAATTACGACTACAGTTTTTTATTATGATGTAATATTCTAGAATCCTTCGAAACAGCGGCCAAGCCATCGTTTCCATCGTTCAATTGCGTTTTCTCAAACTCGATTATTCAAGAGGCTTGGGTGAGGCCGCTCAATCAGATCAAAACCCTGATTCGGATTCGACCGCGCGAAGGGAATGGTAAACCAGAAGGACGAACCGACCCCCTCACGGCTTTCAAAGCCGATCTTCCCCTTCATCAAATCTACCAGTTTTCGACAGATGGAAAGACCCAGCCCCGATCCGCCATACCTTCGTGTGGTCGACGATTCCGCTTGGCAGAAGGGCTCAAACAATTCCGGTTGTTTGGCTTCGGGAATGCCGATGCCCGTATCAGTGACAGTGAAACGTATGGTTTGCGTCCACTCGGCGCTCTCCGAAACCGTTAAGGCCACATCGATGCGGCCCTTGTCGGTGAATTTGACGGCGTTGCCGATCAGGTTGAAGAGGATCTGTTTCAGTCGAACCGGATCGCCCTTCACCCACGTCGCCACATCGGGGGCGATATTTACACTGAGGGCGAGGCCTTTTTCCCGCCCTATGGGAGACAGCATATGGGCCGTTTCCTGGACGGCTCCGTGCAAGTCGAAGTCGAGTGTTTCCAAGATGGTCTTGCCGGCCTCAATTTTGGAAAAGTCGAGGATATCGTTGATCAGAGAGAGCAGCAGATTGGCCGATGTCATCACCGAATCGGCCATTTCTTTTTGTTCCGGCTCTAGGCGGGTGTTCAGCAGCAGTTCCGTCATGCCGATGATGCCGTTCATGGGTGTGCGGATCTCGTGGCTCATCGTCGCGAGAAACTCCGATTTGGCTTTCGTGGCCGCGTTTGCCTTTTGCACCGCTTCGGCAAGTTCCCAGGCCTGCCTGTCCAGATGTTCCTGGGTCCGCTTTCTCTCCGTGATGTCCCTTTTGGCGAAGACAGCGCCAGTGATGTTTCCCGCTTCGTCCAGGATCATTTTGCCCACGGCTTCGAACCAGACATAATGGCCGTCCCGGTGTTGATAGCGAAACTCCGCCGTCTCGCTGGAACGGTTGTCGACAGCGGTCTGCAACCGTTTCAGCACCTCCGGCAGGTCATCGGGGTGGATGCGCTCGTAACACAATGTTCCGACTAGCTCTCCGGGCCGTAAGCCGAGCACCCGTTCATAGGCCGGACTGGCGTATTGGGTCCGAAATTGGTTGTCCGTGAGGGAGATCATATCAAGCATGTTGTCGGTGATGGTGTTCCAGTACCCTTCGCGGATACGCAGCTTTTTTTCCACTTCTTTTTGTGCGGTGATGTCCAAGATATACCCGTCGAAATGAGTGACGTCGCCTTCGCTGTTTTGTTGGACGACGATATGACCGGTGGCCCAGCGCACAGACCCGTCGCTGCTAAAAATCCGGGCTGTCTGCTCAAAGGCGTTGATCCCGGCGGCGATGTTGTCTTCCAGGACCTTTTTGACCGGATCCAGATCATCGGGATGAATGAGGTCGCAAAAACTCTTTCGCCCGTTCATCAGGACCAGAGGATCATAGCCGAACTGGGTCACGTTCGGCGAGACGTATTCGATGGGCCAACCGGAGCAGGCCGACCATTTGAAGATGACAACAGGACCCTTCGAAAAAAGGCGCTCTTCGGTCTGCGGCGTGTCTTCGGTCAACGGACAGGGACAGATCTCGGTGCATGTGCCGATAAATCCGGCAAATTCTCCCTCTGGCGAATAGTGCGGCGCGCCGGCGTCGAGGACACGGCAGTACTGGCCGTCCTGCCGGCGCAGGCGATATTCGATGCGAAAGCGCTTTCTTTGAGAGAAACCGGTGCGGTATGTATGCAGGCGGTGCTGGAGATCATCGGGGTGAACGCCGTCATGCCATCCGTCGCCCCATTCCTGTTCCATCGTCCTGCCGCGAAAAGCCAGCCAACTGCGGTTAAAAAAAGTGCCGCCTCCGGTGCTGTCGGTCAGCCACATCATGACCGGCGCGTTGTCAAGGAGCCAGCGTTGTCGGCTGTCTGGCTGATATGTATTTGTGGGATCTATCGTATGCATTCTTGGACCGCCTCCATAGCTAAAAGGCGCATGCGCAACTAGAACCGAGCGCATACGGGACGAATTGATGTAGAAGACGAAATGATGATGAACAAATTGACAATTAAACAATTTATAAACGAATTGATTATAAACGAATTAATTCTGTCAACAAATCCGCGTTGCGAAGGAGTGACAAGAACAGATTGAATAAATGATTTATTCGACAAAAAGCGCCAGATACCCTTTAGCCTAAAAACTGGTATTGCCCTTCACAACACGACCGCAGAGGCGGTTGCCGGTCCGCTAATGGAGGGAGATAAAGCCCGTTAGATTTGTCATTTACAAAAAGTGCTTTCTAAAGCGGATTTCTCCTGTTATTATTTTTTTATCCCCCACGAAAAATGCGACGATCCTGAAGAAGAGGAAGAAGATAGACATGAAAGATGTTGTCACCTTTTTCTTGTACGGTATTTTTGAGCCAGGCGTCGTGTTGTTTTTGGGGTTAAGCCTGCTTGGACTGCAAGCGCCCTACCGGCGAATCGCCCTCTATTCTGTTATCACAGGCGCGGTCCTCTGGGTAGGGATACACTACGTCATATTCCCCAGCTTCAGCACGAAACTCTTGCTGACGCTGGTTGTCTCTTTCGTAATCACTTTTCTCATCATCGGCATTCCGCTCCCTCAGACATTGGGGGTCACCCTATTTTCCCAAGCTTTTCTCATCGGCCTTCGATTCCTCATGAGTCCGCTGATCGTCCAAATCGCCCAGGGCATCCAGGGGAAGTACCGCCAGGAATTCATCCATATCGGGGGCGGTTGGCTCGTCGCGACGGTGTTATTGGCGATCGCCTTCGGATTTCGTTTTTTACACTGGAAAAAACAGCGGCAAATTGAAGACGCCGACAGGGTCGTCAACCCGGAACACCACATCGAATTTTTGCTGCAGTCGATCACGGGACTTGTCGGCTTGATCACGGTCTTTCAGTTCGTCGTGCTGATTTATAATCCCCAGATGTCGATTTTTATATTGGGGACGACCATCCCGGCCAAAGTGCTGAACCCCTTTGTCGGGCTTTTTGCGCTGACCTTTCTCGCCGGCGCTCTCTTCATCAGACAAGAAATTCAGCATTACTATCGGATGGCGGTTCGCGGCGCGGAACTGCAGTATCAACTGCAAAGCGCCAAAGAAATTACCCGCCGGTATCGCATCGACCAGCACGAATACCTGAATCAGATGCAGGTGATTTCCGGCTTCATCCAGTTGGGCAAACCGGAATGCGCCCTGGAGTACATCCAGGGTTACAACGAAAAGCAGCGCCAAGAATACCGGCTCGCGGAGATTGCCAAGCCGGAAGTCGCCGCCATCTTGCTCAGCAAGATGGCCAGCGCCCGCGATGAAGGGATTGACATGGGCGTCGCTGTCCATAACAACCTCGAACAACTGCCGCTCCGTGTCGACGAGAACGTGACGCTTATCGGAAATCTGCTGCAAAACGCTATTGAGGCGACCAAAAAACTAGAAGCCGAGGAACGGTATGTCCATGTCACACTCGACAGCGACGAGGAAAGCCATCTGATCATTGTACGAAACAGCGGCCCGACGATCCCACCGGAACTGCTGAACCACATCTTTGAATTCGGCGTGAGCAGCAAGAACAGCGACAACAACGGCATCGGCCTTGCCCCGGTCCATTCCATTATCCATAAGCATCAAGGCCGGATCGACATTGCCAGTGAAGCGCAGTCAACCACATTTACGTTGAGAATTCCTTTTGCGCAAAAAAAGTGATCGCCGATTCAATGCACTCTTTTAAGAACATCCCTGCCCTCGGAAAAAGAGAACCGGCAGGAAACCGGTCGATACCGGCCTATGGCAAAGAGATAAAGGGCCGCATCACCCGCGCTGCTGTGCCTAACACATCCCTTGGGGTGTCAAAGAGCCAGTCCCCAACAGAGCCATCCAGAAACCGGAGCAGCCGATCAAACCCCCGGTTGGAAACGTGCTCCATGGCCCGGCGGATGACGAGGGATTCCTCGTAACATTTCAGATACTGGGCTGCTTTTTCTGCGTAGTCTCCCATCCCCAGGAGGTCATAGGCCGCGTGGACGCCTGTCAAAATGGCGTAGTATTGGCCGAAGCCGAGGAAGGGCATGACGGCGCCGAAGCAGTTGCCCACAAAATAGGTGTTGCCGATGCGGGGATAGTGACAGCGCCCGACGGGGTAGCCGGAGATGTTCCAGACGCGGTGAATGTCATGGGGCTGGCCGATGTCGTGGGCATAGCGGGTCAGGAAGCGGCTCCAGAAAACATCTGTCGGCTGGGGCGATTTATCGGTCAGGCCAGTGGGGGCATATGCTTGCGGGGTAGGGGGCGGGTTTCCCGGAAGATTTGCCGGGGGGTTTACTGGCGGCTCGGGATAGGCAATGGCGCAACAGGCTTCCTCGTCCGAATAGGGGATGAGGTAGGCGTATCCCTTCGGGGCGATCCGGTTGTCGAGCCAGGCACAGACGATCTGCGGGTCAAACCGGCCCCGGATGGTGGCGCCTTTCATGGTGACCCGAAAATCGATTCGGAAATTCTTCAGCTTCACTGCATATTCGCTGTCGCCGGTAGCCAGAACAACATGGGTGAACTCTTGCAGCAGGTCCTGGTAGGCGCGTTTCGAGTTGAATTGAATGGGGGCGCGGACTTGGCGGGCGAGTTGAGCGTCCCAGGACTGGGGATGGCGGCCTCGGGTGCAGGAGAAGCCGATGTGGCCGTTAAAATCACAGCGTTGATTCTCTGAAAAGACGACCAGTTTGGCCAGATTGGCCACCGGCTGCAGGTAAATGCCATGCTCTTTCGAAAAAAAGCGCAACGTGTCCATGACAGGGCGATGGAGGATCTCCATGTCAATTTCACCGGTGACAAAGCGATCACCCACCTGGCCGCGATCCTCGAAAATGGCCGGCTCGATCCCGTATCGCTCCAGCACAATGGCGCAACTCAACCCCGACAGGCCGGCCCCCATGATGGCAACCTTCATTTCCTCACCCGTTTTTTACTATGACCGCAAGGGGGGCCGGCTATCCAATCTGCGGGAGGACGATGCCCATCTGTTAGACACCTACCCCGAAAATGAGCAACGCCCTGATCCTCCAGATGGAAGATGAGGGCGCTGTCTGTTTTTTCAGGACAAGCTAGATATTAAATCCCTTCACCAAATCATTCAACTTCTCCAGATTCTCATTCGTCTCGTCCGACTTCTCCTTGATCGACCCGACCTGGTGCTGCATGTCAGAGGTCTGGGCGGCCACCTGGGAGATGCCGTCGGCGCTCTCGTTGACGGCGGCGGTCATCTGCTGGATGGACTTGGCGATCGATTCCATCGTCTCATCCATGCGGTCACAGGTGCGCTTGAACCCTTCCATGAAAGTCTCAAAGCGTTTGGCGTCGGCGCTGTACTGTTCGGCGGCGCCTCGGAGTTTCTTCGCGCTGGTGGCAACGCCCTCGTCCATGAAGTCGACGGCTTTGCCGGAGGTATCGGCCAGGAGGGCGACGGAGGCGCGAGCCGCCGTGACGATCTGTTGGATGTCTTCGACGGTCCGGGCCGACTCCTCGGCCAGTTTGCGGATCTCGCCGGCGACGACAGCGAAGCCCCGGCCGACCTCGCCGGCGTGGGCGGCTTCGATGGCTGCGTTTAAGGCGAGGAGGTTCGTCTGTTCGGTGATGCGCAAAATGGCGTTGGCCAGTTCATCGATCTTTTCCACTTCCCGTGAGCCTTCGATGGCAGCCGTCAGTTGGCCCTTCATATCGGCGAAGACGGCCTGGGCCTGTTGGGCCGAGGCCAGGGCCTCTTCGTGGAGACGGTTGGCTCGCTGGTCGATGGTGTGGGAAAGGGTGAGGCCCTCGGTCGCGTTTTGGTTCATCGAATGGGTCTGTTCGCGCACTGCTTCGATGGTGGCGTTGATCTGCTGGATCGTCGCCGCCGACTCCTCCATGGCGGCGTTGATCTCCTGGGTGATCGCCGTTGTCTCCATCGACTGGCGCGCCAGTTGATTGCAGGACTGGTCCACTTCGTGGGCGTTCTGGGTGATCCGGCCCGATGATTCGATGACCTGTCGAACGAACTGCCGTACTTGCTCCGTTAGGCCGTTCAGCGATCGGGCCAGATCGCCGATCTCATCCTTGGCCTCGACATGGACGTCGCGGATGGTGATTTTACCGGCGGCGTCTTTTTCGATGCCGGCCATCATCGTCCTCAGCGGGTTGGTGATGCGCCGGCTGAGGAAGATGGCGACTGCGCCGGAGACGAGCAGGGAGAGGACTGAGAAAAAGGCTTCGAAGATGATCTCGCGCTTGGTCGTGTCCCATTGTTCCTGGCGGACCGCTTCGACGGCTGTCTCGATCTCGTCGACGTAGTTGCCGGTGCTGATGACCCAGCCCCATTCCTTAAAGAGTTTGGAATAGGCGCGCTTGGGCGTCAGGTTGCCCGAACCCACGTCTTGCGGCTTTTCCCAGAGGTAGTCGGAATAGCCGTTGTTCTTGCCCTGGGCGGCGGCGACCACTTCCTGGATCATATAGACGCCCTTGGGGTCCTGGCTGTTTTTGCGGTCGGTCCCTTCTTGATTGGTCAACATGGGGTGGGCGACGAGGGTGTAGTCGAGGGCGTCGATCCAGAAGTAGCCGTCCTGTTTTTCGCCGTAGCGGAGGGTTTTGATCATGTCGGTGGCCAGTTTTTTTGCCTGGACTTCGGTGAGTTCGCCCGTCTGTTGTTTGTTGTAGGCGTAGAGGAGCACGCCCACAGCCTGGTCGACTTGGTTTTTGATCATGCTGTCATACTGGGCGTAGAGGTGGGTGCGCTTGTTGGCCACTTCCATCTGGGCGCTCTTGTAGATCCCCATCAGGGTGGTGCCGCCGAGGATGGCCGTCATCATGAAGGTGGTCAGCATGATGGCCGCCATGATCTTATGCTTGATCTGTCTCACTGTGCATGCCTCCTACGCCTGCGTGTTGCCGTCTTTCTCTTTTAGACGTTTTTGTGTCCTGCTCTGTGACGCCTTTTTCTGTAAATATTTTTCTGTGAGATTATCTTTTCTTCAGGGTAGCCGAAAAGTCCTTTGCAGATTTTTGTCAAAAAGACACGAGGCGTTATTTATTTAATATTTTCAATATTTTGATTTTATTTTATATGCAGAGAAGGCGACGATAAGGCAAGAGACGCCGCCCTCTTCGGGCGGCGTCTTTGAGCTCATCTCGTTGTTTTGCGCGCGATAGGATGCAGGGATGTGGGCAGGTAGCTTTGGTTGAGTTTTTCGAGGTCACCCACCTGCTCGTCAGGAAAGGATTCCGATTTTTCCATCCCGATGCCCCGGCTGACGTCTTCTGGCTGCATCTTCCTTTTATCCACCCTGTCACCTCCCTCCGTTAGTATGGGCAGGCGCGCCAGGGTTTAAGGGGTGCTCTTCGTTAAATACTAATCCAGCGTGAACTGCCGCGGCTTCATTCCGCTAGAGAATATCGTCTTCAAGATACCCGTCGTCGGAAGAATGCTGTTCTCGGGAAAGGACGGGATACGATGGCCGGATCCCCGAAAAGCCGGTGGCTGGTGGTGGTAGGGGCGTTGTTGATCCAACTGTGCCTGGGCGCCGTCTACGCCTGGAGCCTGTTCAATCAGCCGCTCATCGAGCGCTATGGCTGGGATCGGGAAGGCGTGGTGCTCACCTTTTCCATCACCATCGCCACCTTCGCCTTTGCCACCATCTGGGCGGGTCGATTGCAGGACCGCATCGGACCCCGGTGGGTGGCCACGGCCGGCGGCTTGTTGCTGGGCATTGGCGTCATGCTGACCAGCACGGCTGATTCTTTGATGGAACTCTACCTGTACTACGGGCTGATCGGCGGTTTCGGTATCGGGACGGCCTATGTCTGCCCGCTGATCACCTGTGTCAAATGGTTCCCGGAAAAACGGGGACTGATCAGCGGGATTGTCGTCGGGGGGTTCGGCGCGGGCGGCGTTATCTTTAAGCCTGTGATCATGCGCCTCATGGCCGCCTACGGGGTGAACGAAACCTTCTTTTACCTAGGGCTCATCTATATGGCCGCTGTTGTCGCCGGGGCGCAGTGGCTGCGGCTGCCGCCAAAGGGGTACGGGGAAGCGGCGGTTGGAGGCGAGAAACAGTTGGAGCCTCATGGAGAAAAGCCGGTGAGCTTGCCTAATGACGTGACACCAGGGGAGATGCTGCGATCCCGGCAGTTTTACCTGATGTGGGTGCTCTACCTCTTCGGCTGTGTGGCGGGGCTGATGGTGATCAGCATGGCCGTCAACATCGGCACGGGCCTGGCCGGGCTGGACCTGGCGTCGGCGAGCAACGCCGTCATCGTCATCGCCCTGTTCAACGCCGCCGGACGCGTCTCCTGGGGCGCTCTGTCCGACCGGATGGGCCGCAAACAGACGCTGGCGCTCATGTACCTGCTCACCGCCGGGGGCATGTTCTATCTCGGGATGGCGCCGGTGGGCGCTGTGGGCTTCTTTGTCGTCATTTCCTTGATCGGCTTTTGTTTCGGCGGTTTTTTGGCCCTCTTTCCCTCCAAAACGGCGGACTACTTCGGCACGACCCATCTGGGGATGAATTACGGCCTCGTCTACCAGGCATACGGGTTGGCGGCGCTGGTGGGTCCGGTCATGGGCACGGACTTGCCTATGCGAACGGCTTTTCTCATTGCCGGCGGCCTGTCCGCCTCGGCGGTGGCGGGGACCTATTTTTTGCGTCAGCCCGGCGTGGTGGCGGAGCCTGTGCGCCCGCGTTATGCGCGGCGGCCGCAGCGGTGAGGCGCTAATGATGGAAAAGGTGGGCCGGGTTGAGTTGTTCGAGGCCCTTTGAGATATAGAGACTGCCGTCGCTGTTGACGGCGGCAAAAAAGACCTCTGTTTCGGAAAGGATGCCCTGGGTCTTCAGTTGAGACATCAGCCAATCCTTGCTGAGGTCGAGTCGGAGCAGGGCCATGTCGTCGATATTCCCTTCGACAATGAGGGGAATGGAAAGCCCCTTGTAGCCAGTGTCGATCTGCAGATCGCTCGGGGTAAGGGGCTGTTTTTGCGCCTTTTTCAGCAGGCTGAGCCGACCGGTCGATTCAATGATGGCAAACTCGACTTCTCTAAGGTCGAAGACGCCTTGCTCCCGCAGCAGCATGAGCACGTTGTCGACGGTGTAGCGCAACTTGCGCAGGTTGGCTTTGACGAACTGGCCGTTTTCGATGACTACGATGGGCTCAAAGTTGACGAGGCGGCCGAAGGGGCGGTGTTTCATCGACAGGTAACCGAATCCGGTCTGGATGAGGAGGACCAGGATCACCGCGTACACCGTCGGCAGGTGCTTCACCCGGGGCTCGGCAATGTCGGCGCCGACAATGGAGCCCACGGTGATGACGACGAGAAAGTCGAAGACAGGCAGTTCGCCGATCTTTCTCCGGCCTGTCAGCAAGGTGAGAATGAGCAACAGGCCCATGATGGTGATAATTCTCGCTGTTAAAACCAGATACTCCACGTCCATCACTCCGTCATTTAATATGTCCAGCCCTTGGAAAATCTCCCGGAAAGGATTTGTCAGACAAAAAGCGAATGAGAAAGTAACAACATAGACAATTACCGTCGCCCCGAGGGAGGATGAATATCCTTTGGCAACCCCCTTGCTCAACGAGACAAAAGCGATCATCCGTCACGAGAAAGGGCTCCATGCCCGCGTGGCGGCCATGATCGTGCAAAAGTCAAGCGAACTGCAGATGCGGCACCGGGTCTCCCTCTTTTTGCGCCACCGGGACCGCAAGCCGGTGCCGGCCACCACGCTGCTGCAACTGGTCTCTCTCGCTGTCCAGCCCGGTGAGGCGGTCTGGGTGTCGGCGAGGTCCACAGCAGACATGCATTCCGCCGGTGAGACGCGCGACGAAGCGCCTCCGGCAGATTCGTCGCGCGCAGATACACCTTGCGCCGAAAGGCCTGGCAACAAGGCGTCGCAGGCCGCCATCGCTGTCAAGGAACTGGTGCGCTTCCTCGAAAGCGACTTCGCCCTTTCTGACGATCAGGTCCAGCGCCAGGTAGACAACCTCCTCCAGGACAGCGCCCTGACAGCGGGGCAGGTCTTTGCCAGCATGGCCGACGGCCTGATCGTCACTGATGACCACGATGTGGTCACCGTCTTCAATCCGGCCGCCGAGCGGATCATGGGCATGCGGGCCAGTGATGTGGTTGGAAGGAAAGCGGCGGCGGCCATCCCTGGATCGAGGATGCACATCGTCGCCGGGACAGGGCAGCCGGAACTCGGGCGCCGGCAGATGATCGGCGAAGCGGTCATCCTCACCAACCGGACGCCCATCGTCGTCGACGGGCAGGTCAAAGGCGCCGTCGCCGTTTTTGAAGACATCTCGGCGCTGGAGAAGGTGACTCACGAACTGCGCGAAGTCAAGGAACTGAAAGAGCGGCTGCAACTGGTCCTCGAATCGGTGCAGGACGGCATCTGCGTCGTCGACCGGGAAGGTTGCGTCACCTATGTGAACCCCGCCTACGCCCGCATCGTCAACGGCCGCCGGGAGGACCTGATCGGCCAGGATTTGCGGGACCTTTCGCCGCGGGGGGCGCGGCGGCAGGCATTGGAGACGGGCAAGCCGGTATTGGACCATGTGGCGCAAAAGGCCGGCGATGTGACCGTCATCGCCGACGCCTACCCCATCATCGTCGATGGGGAGGTGACCGGGGTGGTCTCCATCGTCAAGACCCTCACCGATGTGCAGACACTGGCCGAGAAGCTGAACCGGATGGCTGCCCGCGCTGAGTATTTGGAACAGGAACTCCGGCGGACGAAAAAACCGGGCGGCGCTTTCGCACGCTTCATCGGCCAGAGCGGCAAGGTGCGCGACGCCTTGGCGATGGCGGAAAAGGCGGCGGAGGGGCCGGCGACGGTGCTCATCCGGGGCGAGAGCGGCACCGGCAAGGAACTGGTGGCCGAAGGCATCCATGAGTCGGGGCCGCGATCAAAGGGACCCTTTATCCGCGTCAACTGCGCCGCCATCCCCGAGACCCTGTTGGAGAGCGAACTCTTCGGCCATGAAAAGGGCGCCTTCACCGGCGCCATCAGACGCAAATTAGGCAAGTTCGAACTGGCCCACAAGGGCACCCTCTTTCTCGACGAGATCGGCGAGTTGGACAAGGCCATGCAGGCCAAGCTGCTCCGCGTGCTCCAGCAAAAAGAGATCAGCCGCATCGGCGGCGAGGAGACCTTCAAAGTCGACGTGAAGATCATCGCCGCCACCAATCAGGATCTCGAAAAGTTGGTGGCCGAAGGCCGTTTTCGGGAAGACCTCTACTACCGGTTGAACGTCATCCCCATCCTGTTGCCGCCGCTCCGTGAACGCAAGGAAGACATCCCTCTATTGGTGGAGCATTTCCTCCAGCAAGCCGGACGGGAGCAGGGCAGGGCGCTGCGCGGCATCCGCAGCGACGCACTGGAGGCGTTGATGCATTATGCCTGGCCAGGCAACGTGCGCGAACTGGCCAACCTGATCGAGCGGGTCGTCACCTTGAGCGACGGTCCCTGGATTACCGGCAGCGATCTGCCCACCTACCTCCGGGAGCGGGCGGCCGGGGAAAATCATGAAGGGAAGCAGCATGAAGGAGGGCCTATTGAAAAGCGGCCTGTTGGTGGGGGACACGGCAAAGGGGAACGCTGCGTGTGGCTATATAACGGAGGGGAAGACAGGAGTAGCGGGCCGGCCAGGGGAATCACCGGTCACAACTGCTGGGAGAATACATCGGAGGAACAAGGTGATGCGCCGCTGCTGACCTGGGAAGAGTACGAACAGCAGATCATCACCCTGGCCCTGCGCCGGCACGGCAGCTTTAACGCCGCCGCCAAAGCCTTGGGACTGACCCATAAAACCGTGGGGGCGAAAGCCCGCAAGTACGGCATCGACAAAAACGAAGCCGGTACAGGCCTTGGGGAAAAAGGAGCGGCGTTGGGAAAAAGTATCAGCGAATGAACCGGAGGCTTGATACTTTTTCCCAAGCAAACACGGTTTTTGATGGGCGCCAAGGTCTCATCTTGTCCCTGCCGAACGCGGCACCTTCGCCTGCGCGCCGCTTACGGGCACTTTTCAACCCCATTTTGCATTCGCTCCACCGCATTGGCATAGTTCTTGCAATAACAATTAGCAGGTTGTATCGGGCGGAGATTTTTCTCAAAGGGACAAACCAAATCCCGAGCGCCCTAGCGACAAAAAATTATTTGCGGAGGCGGATGACAGTGAAGAAGGTCATCAATCAGGCGGAACAAGTCGTCGAAGAAATGCTGCAAGGCGTCGTCCTCGCCCATCCCCAGTATGTGAAACGGGTGGAAGGCTTCGACGTCATCGTCCGCGCCAATGCGCCCGTGGCCGGCAAGGTCGCCCTCGTCAGCGGCGGCGGCAGCGGTCATGAACCGTCCCACGGCGGGTTTGTCGGCCGGGGCATGCTGGACGGCGCGGTGGCCGGCGCCGTATTCACCTCGCCCACGCCGGATCAGGTCTATGAAGCCGTCAAAGCCGTCGACGGCGGCAAAGGCGTCCTGCTGGTGATCAAGAACTATACCGGCGACGTGATGAACTTCGATATGGCGGCGGAGATGGCTGAAGCCGACAACATTCAGGTGGCCAAGGTGGTCGTCAATGACGATGTGGCCGTAGAAAACAGCACCTGGACCACCGGCCGCCGCGGCATCGCCGGCACCGTCTTTGTCCATAAGATCGCCGGCGCTAAGGCCGAAACGGGCGCCAGCCTGGAAGAAGTCAAAGCCGTCGCCGAAAAGGTGATCGCCAATGTGCGCTCCATGGGCATGGCCCTTTCGCCCTGCACCGTGCCGGCCGCCGGCAAGCCGAGCTTCACCCTGGCCGAAGACGAAGTGGAGATCGGCATGGGCATCCATGGAGAACCGGGTACCCACCGCGAAAGCATCCGCAGCGCCGATGAAACGGCCGCCCACCTGCTCGACAAGATCCTGGCCGACATCGACTTCACCGCCGGTGACGAGGTGGCCGTCCTGATCAACGGCCTCGGCGCCACCCCGCTGATGGAACTCTACGTGGTCAACCGCAAGGTCGCAGAGATCCTCGGCGAAAAAGGGATACAGATCGCCAAGACCTACGTCGGCAACTACATGACCTCTCTTGAAATGGCCGGCTTTTCCATCTCCCTGCTGAAGCTCGACGCCGAGTTGAAGGAGCTGCTGCTGGCGCCGGCTGACACCCCCGCCTTCGTTCAATTCTAAAAGCAACGCTTTCGTGACTTTTAAGCCGGCTCTGCGCCGGCGGTCGGAGGTGACCCTGTTGAATAACCCAGCGATCGCATTGATCGGGGCGGTGGCTGACGCCATCGTCCAAAACAAAGAGTTCCTGACCTCTCTCGACGCAGCCATCGGCGACGCCGATCACGGCATCAACCTGTCCCGTGGCGCCGAAGCGGTGCGGGCGAAAGCGGCCGCCTCGCCGAACGCTGATATCGGCGCATTGCTGAAGGCGACCGGCATGACCCTCATCTCCACTGTCGGCGGCGCTTCCGGCCCCCTTTATGGCACCGCCTTCCTGCGCGCCGCCGCGCCGGCCCAGGGGAAAACGGCGTTAGACGGTGAGACGGTCAAACTGATGCTGGCCGCCGCCATCCAGGGGATCAAGGATCGGGGCAAGGCCACCAGGGGAGAAAAAACCATGCTTGACGCGCTGGAGCCGGCCTTTGAGGCCTTTGTCCAGGGCCTGGAGGCGCAAAAGCCCCTGGTTGAATGCCTGGAAGAGGCCACTGAGGCGGCCCGGCAGGGCGTCGAGTTCACGAAGACCATCATCGCCACCAAGGGCCGGGCGAGCTACCTCGGCGAACGCAGCAAGGGCCACCAGGATCCGGGGGCCACGTCTTCCACGATCATGCTGGCGGCCATCACTGATTTTTGCCGCAAGGCGCCATAAGGGGGGGCAAGCCAATGGTCGGCATCGTCATCGTCTCCCACAGCGCCAAAGTGGCCGAGGGCATCTGTGATCTGGCCAGGCAGATGGCCAAGGCGGATCAAAAAATCCTGCCTGCCGGCGGCATGGCCGACGGTTCCATCGGCACTGACGCCTTCAAAGTGAGTGAAGCCATCCAAGCCGCCTGGAGCGACGACGGGGTGCTTGTCCTCGTCGATCTGGGCAGCGCCCTCCTCAGCACCGATATGGCCATGGAATTTCTCGATGAGGCGATCCGCGAGCGGGTCCGCGTCGCCGACGCTCCCATCCTGGAAGGGGCCATCGGCGCCGTCGTCGAGGCGTCCGTAGGCAGTTCCCTGGAGCAGGTGCTCTCGACGGCGGAAGGCGCCAGGGAGATGCGCAAAATCATCTAGTTCCACGTGGAACACTTTTTTCCAATGAAACATTTTATTGAGAAACGTTTAATTCCAAAAAACAGGTCGGGGGGCGGCAGAACCCGCCCCTGCTGATTTACCGAGCCCGAGGGGGTGTGTATCCGTTGACAGAGATTCAACTGGTCTTAATGAATCCCACGGGCCTGCACGCGCGACCGGCTTCCCAGTTTGTGCAGACGGCAGCCCGTTTTAAGAGCAAAGTCCAAATCATCGCCGGCAGCAAGAGGGCCGACGGCAAAAGCATTTTGAACGTCATGACCATGGGACTGAAAAAGGGCGCCGATTTTACGGTGTCCGCTGACGGCGAGGACGAAGCCGAATGCCTGGCCGCCTTGCAGGCGCTGGTCGAGGGCAATTTCGGCGAAGGGTAGGGAGCGGCGGTGACAACCTTTATTGGCAGAGGTGTGGTGTCCGGTGTTGCCTTGGGCCGGATCAAGCGACCGGCCAGGGACCTGACGGCTTATCTGGAGCGCTACCGCCCCGGCTCCGTGGAAGAAGAGACGTCCAGGCTGGAGCGGGCGCTCGCCGGCGCGAAGGATCAGTTGCAGGCGATCCTGTCCGGGCCGTCTGTCGATGACACCCTGTCCGCCATCATGGGAGCCCACTTGATGATGCTCGACGACCCTGGACTCGTGGAGTATATAATGGAAAAAATCCGGGAGGGCGATAGCGCTCCCCGGTCTGTCCTGGCTGCCTGCGAAGCCTATGCCGCCCAGTTTGCGGCCCTTGACGACCCTTACCTGCGCGAGCGGGCCGCCGACATCCGGGACATCGGACGGCGGGTGGCCGGACTGCTGCTGGGGGTGGACGGCGAGGGGGCGGGCGCGCAGGCGGTGGAGGCGCGGGGCGTGGCAAGTAACAGTGGGATTGTCTTATGCGCCCCTGACATCGAGCCCTCCGTCGTGGCCGCCTACCCGCCGGGACAACTGCAAGCCCTGCTTCTGGGCCAGGGGAGCACCACGTCTCACGCCGTGATCATTGCCAAAGCCAGGGGTATCGTGACCGTTGTCGGTCTTGGAGAGGCCGTGGACGAGATCCCCGACGGCGCTGAGGCCATCGTCGACGGTGATTCCGGTGAGGTGCGACTATCTCCCGATGAGAAGGAGCGCAACGCTGTCCTGGCGCGGATCGCAGCGCAGGCGGAACAGCGTCGACAGGACCTTGCCGACGCGACCCTGCCCGCCGTTACCCGCGATGGGGTGAGGGTCCAGTTGGCGGCCAATATCGGTTCACCTGGCGAATGGGAGAACGCGCGGGCGCTGGGGGCCGAAGGGGTGGGCCTGTTTCGCAGCGAGTTTTTGTTCATGGGACGGGACGCTTTCCCGAGTGAAGAGGAGCAGTTTGCCGCTTATCGCCAGGCGGCGGAAGGCTGCGGCGGCCACCTCTGTGTGATCCGCACCCTCGACATCGGCGGCGACAAACCTTTGGCCCATCTGGCCATCGGCCACGAAGACAACCCCTTTCTGGGTTGGCGGGCGATCCGCATCAGCCTGGAACGGACCGATCTGTTCCGCACCCAGTTGAAGGCCATTCTCCGGGCCGGTTGCTACGGCAAGGTGGCCGTCATGCTTCCCATGGTGATCAGCGCCGGAGAGATCCGCCAGGCCCGGGCCATCCTCACCGAAGCAACCGAGGAGTTGGCGCGGGAGAGGCGGGAATTCGCCGCTGATGTCCCCGTCGGCATCATGGTTGAGACGCCGGCGGCGGCCGCCACCGCATCGTTGCTGGCGCCGGCCTGCGACTTTTTCAGCATCGGCACGAACGACCTCGTCCAGTACACCCTGGCCGTCGACCGGGGCAACCCCAAAGTGGCCCCCTTGTACAGCCACTTTCATCCTGCTGTCCTCCGGCTCATCGACGCCACCATCCAGGCGGCGCGGCAGCAGGGGATCTGGGTGGGCATGTGCGGCGAGATGGCGGGCGATCCCTTGGCGGCTCCCCTCCTGGTCGGCATGGGCATCGACGAACTGAGCATGAGCGCCCCGTCGATCCCGCAGGTTAAGGCGGTCATCCGCAACCTTTCCATCTGCGAGGCGCAGGAGATGCGGGAAGCGGCGCTGGCTATGGATGACGCCGCGGCAGTCCGGGCTTACCTGGAGAAATGGCGCCGGTCTGCTGCTCTCTAACAAAGGCCACGTTCATGTCACTGACGATTACAGAAGGACCGTTCGCCTGACGGGGATTTACCCGGTGGTGACGGTCCTTTTTTTCAGCATACAAATACCTCCATCATTGGAATTGACTTTTTTCATCACTAGTGATACTATGTCAGTAGTTACAGGGAAACACTACAGGGGAACAGGTAATGATTCGGAGGGGATCATGTTGTCTGAACGATGGCGGCAAACCCATATCATCGCGGTCGGCAGCGGGAAAGGGGGTGTCGGCGGCCACCCGGCAGGCCTGTGACGAGGGCCGGCCCATCGTGACAAACGACCATAGTCCATCCAGCAAGGCCTATATGGCTATCGCCCGCGAGATCGCGAGCGCCTGCGGGCAACCGGCGAAAGGCGCGGCAGCGCATTTGTAAGGAGGAACGCATATGTTTGAAGGTGGTCAAGGCTCGGGATTTGGACAAGGCCATGGTTTGGGTCCAGGCCCGGCTCCAGGCCCGGGTGAGGGATCCGGACGAGGCCCCGGCCAAGGACGAGGCCAAGGTCCCGGTTCCGGTCGCGGTCGAGGGCGCTGCGGTTGCGGAGGCATGGGCGGAGGTTTCGGCGGCGGACGCTCCGATTCGCTGGCCTTTCCCGGCGTGCTGCTGAGCCTGCGGCAGCGGCCGTCGCACGGGTACGAACTGATGGAAAAACTGGAACAATTGCATTTTGTGTCCGCCCTGCCGGACCCGGCGGTGATCTACCGCTACCTGCGGCGGCTGGAAGAGGAAGGGATGGTCGAATCCCGGCTGGAACCTGGCCAGGGGGGGCCGGCGCGCAAGGTCTACTCCTTAACAGCCGAAGGCGAGAGCTACCTGCAAGCCTGGGTGAGCCGGATTTGCAAGCAAAAAAACGATCTGGAGGCTTTTCTCCAAGCCGCCGAAAAAACGGTGGAAGACGAATCCGCTCACGGGGCTGCCGATAGCCGATCAACCAGCGAATCTGCCGGCGGGAATGCTGGTGACGGCCAATGAAACCGATCATCGCCATCGCATCAGGAAAAGGCGGTACCGGCAAGACGACGGTGGCCGTGAACCTGGCCGCCGTATCGGAGGAACCGGTCCTGCTGGCCGACTGTGACGTGGAAGAGCCCAACTGTCATCTCTTCATTCACCCGGAAGAAAAAGCGACCCATCCCTTCGGCGTGCTGACGCCGGCCTTCAACCTGGAAAAATGCGTCGGCTGCGGCCGTTGCCGAGACGTCTGTCGCTTTCAGGCGCTGATCATGGTCAAAGGCAAGCCGATGCTGTTTCCGGAAAACTGCCACGCCTGCGGGGGCTGCAGCCGCCACTGCCCGGCCCGGGCCATCACCGAGGTGGAGCGGCCTGCCGGAACGATTCACCAGGGAGACGCCGGAGCGATTCGCCTGGTCTACGGCCTCCTGGACATCGGCGAGGCCAAAAGCCCGCCCCTCATCCGCGAAGTGCGCCGCCGCCTGAACGACCGGACGACGGCTGCGGAGCGCACGGTGATCATCGATGCGCCGCCCGGCACGTCCTGCCCGGTCGTCAGCGCCATCGACGGCGTCGATTACCTCGTCCTCGTCACAGAGTCGACGCCCTTCGGGCTCCACGACCTGCAGTTGGCCGTCGAGATGGCCCGGACGATGGGCCTTCCCTTCGGCGTGATCATCAACCGCGCCGGTCTTGGCGACAGCCGGGTCCGCGAGTACTGCCAGCGGGAAGGGATCGCCGTGCTGATGGAACTGCCCTTTGACCGTGAGGTGGCCCAGGTGTACGCTGACGGGAAACTGCCGGCGCGGGAACTGCCGGCCATGGGCGAGGCCTTTCAAGGGCTTTGGAAGCGGCTGCGTGAGGAGGTGACGCCATGAAGCAGATCGCTGTACTATCGGGCAAGGGGGGCACCGGCAAGACATCCCTCGTGGCCGCCTTCGCCGCGCTGGCGGAACGGTCTGTCTTCGCCGACTGTGACGTCGACGCCGCCGACCTGCACCTGCTCCTGCAACCGGAAATCGAGGCGAAAGAGCCCTTTGAAAGCGGGCGGACCCTCACCTGGAACAAGGATGCCTGCATCTTCTGCGGCCGCTGCTTGAGAGTCTGCCGCTTCGACGCCCTCAAGTTCGACCGTTCCGGGCCGAAGCTGGTCATCTCGCCCTTCGCCTGTGAAGGCTGCGGCTGCTGCGTCGATGTCTGCCCTGGGGAAGCCTTCACCCTGACGCCGAAACAGGCGGGAGAACTCTATGTGTCCGCAACCCGTTTCGGCCCCTTCGTCCACGCCCAACTGGGCGTCGCCGAGGAGGCCAGCGGCCAACTGGTCACCAAGGTCCGCAAGCGCGCCCAGGAGATTGCCGAACAGCAGGGGATGTCCTACGTGCTGATCGATGGCTGCCCCGGCACAGGCTGCCCCGTCATCGCCTCCATCACCGGAACCGACCTCGTCGTCCTGGCGACCGAGCCGACCGTATCGGGCCTTCATGACCTGCGCCGCGTCGTCCAGGTGGTCCGCCACTTCCGCCGTCCCTGCGGCGTCGTGGTCAACAAGGTGGACTTAAACCGGGACATGACCGCCCGCATCAAAGACTATTGCCGCGATGAGTCTCTCCCCTTTTTCGGCGAAATCCCCTTCGACGCCCAGGTGGTGGCCGCCCAGTTGGCCGGTCGGACGATCGTGGAGCAGGGGTCGTCGCCTGCGGGGGAGGCCATCCGGGCGATCTGGGCGGACATCACCAAAGCGGTGTCAGGCACAGCCATCTAGGGGGTTGCCGGCAAGTTTTGCCCTGCTAGTGACTTTAGTCAACTAGCGACTGTAAGCATATAGATGAATCAGGCGGGGTACACCGCGCGACCGAAAATAAGGAGGAATCGTGATGCCTAGAATGGATGGAAAAGGCCCGATGGGAAACGGGTCTATGACTGGAGGGGGACGCGGCCGTTGCATCCTGCCTGTCGATGAAGCGCCGGTCCGCCAAAGCGGCGCTCAGGGCGGCCAAGGCGGTCAAGGCGGCGATTGGAGCGCCCCAGGCGGCCAGGGCGGCGGGCTTCGTCAAATGCTTCGTAACTGCGCCAACGCCTTCTGCCGCTTTGGCGGTCTCGGGAGAGGCCGGGGCAACGGAGGCGGGGGCAACGGCGGCGGCGGCTTCGGGCGCCAGGGCAACGGACGCCGGGGCGGCGGTCGCGGCGCGAATGGAAGAAACGCCGGTTTCTAAGGAGGGGTAGGACGTTGGATAAAGGCCTTTCGCGACGCAAGTTTCTCGGCGCCGTCGTCGCCGTTCCGGCCATCGGCGCCCTGACCGGGCCGGCGATCGTCGCCGCTGATTACGTCTATCCGCCCGATTCGCTGTTGCAGCCACCGCCCCCGAAAGTAGTCGGCAAAAAGGATGCATTGAAGCCCTGGGAGCCCCTGTTTTTCGATTACAATGATGTGCCCGCCCTGGCGGTGAAACTCGATGATGGCGAGATCATCTCCTACACCCTCAAATGCACCCACCTCGGCTGCACCGTCGACGTGCCCAAAGGAAACATCAAAGATAAACAGATCCTCTGCCCCTGTCACGGCGGGATTTTCGATCCCCTCGGCGGCAATGTCTCCGGTCCCCCGCCGAAGCCCTTGAAGCGGTTGTCGGTGACCATCGCCGACGGCGGCGATATCGTCGTCCAGGAGAAAGGCGAGACGGCCTGAGCATAACGAAAATGACCCAACGATCTGCGCAAAGGGGGTGACTGCATTGAAAGTGCTGATCACGAGCACCGGTCCGTCTCTGGACGACCAAGCCGATGAACGCTTCGGCCGGGCGCGCTGGCTGCTTCTGGTGGACACGAACAGCCAAACGTTGCTGGAGGCCCTGGATAATCACACACAGGTGAACGCCATGCAAGGCTCAGGGATCAAAGTGGCGGAAATCGCCGGTGAAAAAGGGGCCGAATGGGTGCTGACCGGGTTTGTGGGTCCCAAAGCCTTCGCCGCCCTCCAGGCTATGGACATCCGCATCGGCCAGGGCGTCAAGGGCGCCGTGCGCCAGGTGTTGGAATCGTTCCAGCGCGGCGAATTCACGGCGGCCGAAGCGCCCAACGCCGAAAGCCACTGGTGAAGCAAACGAAGACAAACAGAAAGGGATGCTGAATATGTCCAACGTTCGTCTTGCCATTCCCTCCGTCCGCCCCGGCGGGCTGTCCGCTGACTGCTCCGGCCATTTTGGCCGCTGCGACTGCTTCACCATCGTCGAGATCAACGACGGCAAATTGGTCAAGGATACCGTCATCGACAACCCGCCTCACTATGAAGGCGGCTGCCTGCGACCGGTGAACCTGTTGTCCGATCATCAGGTGAACGCGCTGGTCGTGCAAGGCATCGGCGCCCGGCCCCTCTCCGGATTCCGTCAGGCTGGCATCGAAGTCTACCAGGCCAACGAGCCGACGGTGCAAAAAGTGGTGAACGCCTTTTGCGCCGGAAAAATCCCGGCCATCGACGACCGGCAGGTCTGCCAGCATCATTAAACGGAAAAAGCATCATTAAACGGAAAACGAAAAACCCGGCGAAATGCCGGGTTTTTCCGTTGAACATTGATTTTTTACAAAAAAACTTGTCGTTCGAAAAAAGTCCTGCTGCGGAACAAAGTCTGATGTTGAGGGCGTATGTAACAAGGAAATCGCTCGTCAACAGGAGAATGTAGCAATGGCGGAGGACAACTTGCCGCTCAACGCTTCGAGCCCCTTGGCCGAGGCGGCCAACTCCTCTGTGACAGCCAACTGTTCTTGTGAGGCGGCAGCGACACTCTGCGTTTGACCGGCTGTGCGGGTGGTGATCGCCGTAATCTCCTTGACCGATCCGGACACGGCAGTCGCATTATCGCAGACCGCTGTCATCAGGGAAGCCGTTTCATCGAGTTGGCGCTTCGCCGAATCCGTTGTTTCCGTGATCTGCTGGAACACTGTTTCAACCTCAACCATCGTATGGACGCCCTGGTCAACGGAAGCCATCTGATGAGACATGGAAAGACTCGTTTTTTCAATCTTGCCTTGAATGGCCTCGATCAACCGGGCGATCTGCTTCGACGATGCGCTCGATTCGTCGGCCAGCTTCCGGATCTCCTCGGCCACCACGGAGAATCCGGCGCCGGCTTCTCCGGCGCGAGCTGCTTCGATGTTGGCGTTCAGCGCCAGCAGGTTCGTCTGCTGCGCGATAGATGCCATTGCCGCTGCGATGTGGCCGATTTCGTGAGAGTGACCGGCCAGTTCCTGCACCTGTCCCGCGAGCGTCTGTGTGTTCTGACCGATCTGATCGATCTGGCGGATCGCCTTGTCAACCGTCTGAACCCCATCGGCAGCCTGAACGGCCGCCAACTGTGCTTGCGCCGTGATGCCGGCAAAGAGGCGTGTGATGTCATGGATCTCATCAACGATGGCCCGCACCCGTTCGGCGCTCGCCTGGGCTTCATCAGATTGCCGTTCCGTCCCGGCAGCGACGTCCTGAATCGCTGCCGTGATCTGTGTCGTCGCTGATTCCGCTTGATTGGCGCTGGCCGACAGAGAGGCTGACGACATGGCCACCCGCTCGCTGCTCTCGCTCACCCCTTGCACCAATCGCCGCAGACTGTCGGCCATCGTATTGATGGAAGCCACCAATAGGCCGATCTCATCGCGGGTCGTCTCCGGGAGCCGATCCACACGCAGGTTGCCGGCTGCAATCTGCCGGGCCGTCTCAGCGGCGGCCACCAGCGGCTGCATGCTCTGCCTGACGACGAACCAGGAGACCAACACACAGAAAAGGATGCCCAGGCTGCCTGCGAAGAGAACTTTTGTCCGGAGTTCAACGGTCATCTTTTCGTAGGGGGCGTTGGGCACACCGACATACCAGATGCCGATCACCTCGTTTTTCCCATTCCGGATCGGTTCATAGGCGGTCTGGTTTAAGGCGCCGACCACCAGCGCCTTGCCGATGTATGTCTGTCCCTGTTTCAACACGGCTTCAGCCACTGCCTCCGATACGACGGTGCCTACTGCCCTCGATCCATCCGGTCCTTTGACGTTCGTCGCGACCCGTCGATCCCCTTGGAAGAGGGTGACCGTATCGCCGGTGAGTTCTCCGATCCGATCGACCAGTTCCGATTTGTTGTTGATGACCTGATCGCCTTTGCACAACTGTCCATCGCGAATCGACCATTCCCCCGGATAGCGCTGCTCGATATAGGCCATACCAATCCGGGAATCGGATTTCAGTTTTTCGATCGCCGATGCTACCAGTTTTTGCTCAGCTTGTGACGATGCAAACCAACCAACGAAAATAATCACGGCAATGCCGATGGTGGAGAAGAGCGTGACTACTTTAGCCTTCATTCCGAGTCGAAACATTGTGCCAGCCACAGTAGAACCTCCTCCGATATATACTAGGAAAAATGTTGCATTTGTATCATAACATACAAGGTGTAATAAATGTAGATGGTGTGATGAAGGTTTGACAATGTCTTTGCTTGAAAAAACATACATTCAAACAAAAAGCAGCAGAGAGAAATATAAAAAAATAAAGGGATATTTTGCATATACAAATGAATACTGTGTTTACCGAATAGAAAATAGTCAATAACCCATAACCGATAGCCCATCGCCCATCGTCAATCGTCAGCAGCAATATGCAAAGTCCCCCGCTAGTCAAAGTCGCGCTTCGCCGGTTGATTGTCCCTTTCGCCGTGATCAACGGCTAAAATAAAATTCGGAAGAAAAGGGGTTATCTTACACCGATAGGTTCAAAAAATCTTCTTTTAAAAGAAACCAATAGCAGGTCCTATGCGTCAAATGACTGAAGAATCGAATCCAACGACAACTTTTCACTGATCGAAGATATCGAAGGAGGTTCTTTCATGAGCCATCAAGGAAAGGGAGACGAAAGAAAGGGAAGGCGGCGTCCCGCCCAGGCGGCCCTGGCGGGTCTCGTCCTGACGAGCATGTTGGCAGGCGCCTTTCCCGCATCCGCCTTGGCCGCAGACGGGACTGCCCAAACGACGGAAGCGGCTGCCCAAGCTGCGGAGGCGGTTCCCCGAGGCACAGAGGCGATTCCCCAAGCGAAAGCGGCGGTTCCCCAACCGGAGTCATCTTCCTCGCGGACAGCGACGGTGGAGGTTCAGGGCGAGGAAGAGCATAAGATTGAGAAGGCTTCGCCCCAAGTGGAAGCCCGCATCCAGAAAACGATCGACCTGCTCCGGTCACTTTACCCCGAGTTCGGATCCTTGAACCTCCAGATGAAGCTCCGCGAGAAGAACACCCGTATGATGCACGGGCAGCGTACGGAACGAGAAGAGTGGATCCTGTTCTTCGATGACCGGCAGCCGAAAGACAAGAAGTCCGAAGACCGGATCTACAACCAGGTACATATGAATTTTGATGAAACAGGCGCCCTGATATCGTACAGTTGGCAAAACCCCAACTGGGCGGGAACAGACATGCCGGACAAGGCAATGGCCTCGAAAAAGGCAAAGGAATTTCTGCAGAAGCTCATCGGCGCCGACCTTGACCGTTACGCGCCGGGGAGCGCCAGCAGCACCGGGACCCATGGCGCCGCTTCGGATGGCGGGAAAAAAGTCACCTGGACGCACCGCAGCGTTCAGTTTGAGGGGCTCGTCAACGGCATCCCCCTGATCAACAGCAGCGACAATTGGACCGTCGATGTGGACGGAAAAGGCCGGATCGTCGGGGTGCACCACTGGAACAAGGAACGGCCTGATCCCGCCTTGTACCCTGATCCGGCCAAAGCGATCACCTTGGATGCGGCGAAAAGGCGCTTTGCCGAGCAGACGCGGATGGTGCTGTCCTACCAGCCGCAAGAATTTCTGAATCAGAGTCCGGCAGAGTTAGCCGACATGCCCTTGCCGGGGAGAAAGCCGATGATCCTGGCCTACATGCCAGACAGCATGGGCTACATCGACGCGTTCACAGGAAAGCCCTCTATAGAATTTAACGCTGTCACCGATGTATTTAAGAAGACCGAGGCGAGCATCCGCATCACCGGTCAAGGAAAGGGGCTCTATGTCCGGAGTCCGGAAGAAGGCCGGCGGTTTATCGAAAAAGAACTCGGTTTCGACATGACAGGAATGACCTTTTTCAATGTCCCTAAGGAAGAAGAAAAGGAGCCCGCCGCGCCCACGATCAAGCGGTACCACTGGGATGAACAAGAGCGCATGGACAGCCTGCTCGCGAAAATCCGGCCCGACAAGTTCCGGCCCCGCTACGCCTCCCTGACGACAGAATCGGATACGGGGCGGATTTGCGGTTTCTCCATCGGTCGCGTCTACGTCGACAGCGAACAACAGGCGCAGGAAGCGAAGCCGTTCACGGCGATCCCCGCCGAGGAGGCGAAGAAAAAGGCCGTCAGCTTCCTCCAGCCGTTCCTGCCGGCACGGACCATTGAAACGAAACTGTTAGAGCCGAGGGATGGGCAGCCAACGTACCCCGACTGGGTTGACGTGTCCAAGCTGCCCCAGGACTTCCGCGAAAGTCCTGTCTGCGATTTCATCTTTATCCCTCTCCATGAGGGCGTTCCCGTCGAAGGGATCCACTGGCACGTGTCCGTTGACAAAGCGACGGGCAAGGTGTGGTCCTTTACCTATTTCCCTGTCGACTTTGACAAACTGCCGTCCAAGAGCGGCCTCATTTCCCCGGAGATGGCCGAGGATACGTACCTTAAAAACCTCGATATTAAACGGGTCTATTTGTGGCCGGAGTTTTTCAACCAGCGTGCGCCCAAGCCCCAACTTGTCTACATGCCGGCATATGAGTTCGTCGGCGTCATCGACGCCAAAACAGGGAAGCCCATTCCTTTCGTAAAGGATTAAAAGGCAGCAGATCAACGATGGGAACTGTGGGACAAACCAACAGAGGGGGGCCGAATGCGACATGCGTCATCGACGAGACGGTGATGAGAGAAGAGAACGCTTCCGGTCCTGGCAGGCGGCTGTGGCTGGCGCTGTTTTGACCGGCATGCTGACAGGGGGAATTCCCTGCGCTCAAGCGGAAGAGGGGAGCCCTGCAACCGCAACTGGGCCTGCAGCGACGACAGCGGCTAGGGCCGGTAAGCCCATATCGTCAATGAAAGCCATGAACGAAGCGGCTTCACCGGAAGTGGAAGCCCGCATGCAACAGGTCTTGGAGTTGTTCCGCTCCATGTACCCCGAGTTTCGCTCCTTACAAATCCAGATAAAAACCCGTGGCAAGAGCCTGCATATGGGAGACGGACAGCGCCTGGAGCGGGAACAATGGATGCTTGCTTTTGATGAGCGAAAACCGGGAGAACCGAAGCGGGATGATCAGGTGTCCAACCAGGTGCTGTTGCAATTTGACGAGACCGGCCTCTTGGAATCCTACCGTTGGGAAAACCGGGACTGGGCGGGAGAGAATTTGCCCGATAAGCAAACCGCCCTGGCAAAAGCGACGGAATTCCTGCAAAAACTCCCCGGCGCGGACCTTGCCCAGTATGCGCCGGGCAATGTGAACGGGGAAGGCAGCAATACTAAATTCCTAGATGAAAAGGAAGTCACCTGGGTACACCGCAGCGTTCAGTTTGATCGCCAGATCAAAGGCATCCCCATGCTCAACGGCACCGATATGTGGAACGTTGATGTCGACGGCGGCGGACGGATCACGGGACTCCGCCGTTGGGCGAACAAGAACCACCCCGATCCGGCCTTGTTTCCCGACCCGGCCACGGCACTTCCCCTCGAAAAAGCAAAAAAAGCATTAGAAGCGCAGCAGCAAATGGCCCTTGTCTACCTGCCGGCGGAGTTCCTGACACCGGCGCCGGGTGACGTCAGGCCGTTGCCGGGGCGGTTGCCGCTGCGATTGGTCTACCGGCCCCTATCATTCCTGGACCTTATGGACGCCGTCACAGGAAAACTGCCGGCAGAATTTGAAGCAGCAAGGTCAGGCGACGCTGTCGAGACCACCCTTCGCGTCACCGGGGAAGGGAAGGCGCTCTACGCCAAGAATGCCGAAGAAGGCCGCAGGGTGATGGAGAAGGAACTTGGCGTCGATTTGACGGGGATGACCTGCTCTGACGATGAAAACGAGTGGGCACAGGAGGAGAAACCGGCGCCCCATATCCGTCGATGGGAATGGCATGACCGGCAGTTCATCGAAAGCCTGTCTGCTGAGAACCGAACACGTCCGTTCATCCTTGACAACGCATCCTTGGAGACGGAATCAGATACCGGGCGTGTTTGCGGTTTTTCCGCCGGCTATGCAAGCGCCGATGGCTCTGAAGGGCAAAAAGGCAGCGAAAAGGCCGTCATTTCCGCCGACGAGGCCAAGAAAACGGCCACTGCCCTTCTGACAAAGCATCTGCCGATGCGAACCGTCGAGATGAAAATGGTCGCCATGGACCAGGCGCCGCGCAAGTACCCCGACTGGGTTGACACCGCCCATTTGCCGCACTACGCAAAAGAGCGCCCCACCTATGACTTCAAATTCATCCCGCTCCATCAAGGCATCCCCATCGACGGATTCAACTGGAGCGTGTCTGTAGAAAAAGCGACTGGCAAGGTGGTTTCTTTCCACTACCATCCGGTGGACTTTGACAAAGTGCCCTCAAAAGAAGGCATTGTCTCTCCGGAAACGGCCAAGAATGCCTTCGTAAAAACCGTGAACATGAGACTCATGTACCACTGGCCCCAGTACTTCAACCAGCGCGCGCCCGAACCGGTGCTCGTCTACGCGCAGGAAGTCCACCATACAGGCATCATCGACGCCAAAACAGCGACGGTGGTCCAGCGCCTTGGGGACGATTAAGGGATACGGCGTCCCGTTTCTTTTTGCCTTGTGTTGGCAAGAATAAAAGGAGTTCCCTATTGCCAAAGCGGGGAAAGGGGACTATAATAATTTTTGTGCCTCAGGAGATGCGCCCGTAGCTCAGCTGGATAGAGTAATTGACTACGAATCAAGAGGTCGGAGGTTCGAATCCTCCCGGGCGCGCCATTTGCACATCAGCCCTGCGAGTATGCAGGGTTTTTGTTTTGCAGCTTTTTGATTAGCGGCTTTTTTGGAACAGGCCGTGCGCGTTTTCAGAACAGCGAGACAGAAATTGCCACACCCTACACCTTGACGCATCAACAGCATTTTGTTATACTATCTCATGCGGCGCGAGAGAGCGCCGGGAAATATGCGCCCGTAGCTCAGCTGGATAGAGTAATTGACTACGAATCAAGAGGTCGGAGGTTCGAATCCTCCCGGGCGCGCCATTTCTTTTTTTATTTTAGCGGAAAATGCCTCCGTAGCTCAGTGGATAGAGCGAGGGCGTCCTAAGCCCTGTCGTCGGGAGTTCGATTCTCTCCGGGGGCACCAGGAAGGCACCGTCCTTTTCCCCGAACCTTGTGTCGGGAAAGGCGTTTTATTCGTGGGCCGATTCCATCAATCGAAGAGCAGGGAACCGCAGTGGCACTCGATGACGACAAGTTCATGGGGTTGGCCCTGGAGGAAGGCCGGCAGGCCTTTGCCAAGGGCGAGGTGCCGATCGGCTGTGTCATCGTCAAAGACGGCGAGGTCATTGGCCGGGGACACAACCTCCGCGAGACGGACAAGAACCCCGTTGCCCATGCCGAAGTCCTGGCCATCCAGGATGCGGCCAACCGCACCGGCGGCTGGCGATTGGCGGGAACAACCTTGTACGTGACCGTGGAACCTTGTCCCATGTGCGCCGGCGCCATCGTGTTGGCCCGGATCCCTCGCGTTGTCTTCGCCGTCATGGACCCAAAAGGCGGAGCGGCCGGAACCTGCTTCAACATCCTCGAAAGCCCCTGGACGAACCACCGCGTGTCGGTCGTCTCCGGTGTGCGCGAGGAAGAGGCCAAAGAACTGATGCAGTCCTTTTTTCAGCGGCTGCGCAGGAAATAGGCTGTTCGTTCAACCGTTGCTTCAGTGACTGAGTTCTGAATCATGAAAACCGCATAAACACGGAGAGGTGGCTGAGTTGGTCGAAGGCGCCCGACTCGAAATCGGGTAGGCGTTAACAGCGTCTCGTGGGTTCGAATCCCACCCTCTCCGCCATACATAAAACCCGAGAATCAACGTTTGACTGTAGTTAAGCGTTGATTTTTTGTTTTTACAATTATTGAACCGTTTCTGCTTTTTCGAGGAGCAGCAATGGCTTTTACCTATGAATTTCAGGCATAATATTAAAAAGCTTAACGAGGGAACGGTAAAGAAGAAGGGCCTAAAATGGCATATAACTCCAAAGTTGAAAAGAGACCGCCTTCGAAAGAAATGCTACTCGAAGCCCATAAACGTTATGTCGACCTTATAACTAAAACGTCTGCCGCTGGAATAACCAAAGCAGACTTAGAGAGAGACGTTAAAGAAGTATTTGAAGAGATCAAAGCAAGTCGCCGTTCCGGTTATAATTGACACGAACGTATTGGTCCCCTGCGTAACAATGAAGAAGCCGTCTCCTGCTTGACTTTTCGCAGGAGACGGCTCTTTTTTCGTTCACGTTGTGTCTAGACGCTGAAGACGAGTCGTCTGCGCTTTTTCTCCAACGACGAAGAACGTAAAAAGGATATTGACCGACCGTCGGTTAGTGTAGCATAATGAAAGTAATCAACAGCAATGATTTACAGAACGATCGGAGGAGGAAGCCATGGCACGCATCGTGAAAAAACCGGAAGAACGACGCAGGGAGCTCATCGAAGCAGCCCTGGAACTGTTCCAAAGTCAAGGATACGGGAATACCACCGTCGAGGCGGTCATCCGTAAGACGGGGATCGCCAAAGGGACGTTCTATCATTACTTCCAGTCCAAAGAGGATATCCTTGCAGCCGTCGTCGACAGCATGCTTAGCCGGGTTATCGCAGACGCCCGCGCCGTTTCCGACGACCTCTCTCTAAACGCGCTGGAGAAACTGCAACGGCTTCTCGGCGGGGAGAACCAGGTCTTCCGTGAGGCGGAGGGGATGGCGGAAAGCCTGCATCATCCTGAAAACCGCGAACTGCACGAAAAGACGAATGTGGAAATCGTATTGCAGTTGTCGCCGGTGCTGGCCGATGTGATTGAACAGGGAGTCAGGGAAGGCTTTTTTCAGGTTGAGAACGTGCTGGAAACGGTGCAGTTCCTGCTTGCCGGTTCCCAGTTTCTCTTCGACCTCGGGCTGTTCCGCTGGTCGAGAGAAGAAGCGCTCCTCCGCGCACAGGCGATGGCTACAGTGATTGAGCGGACATTGGGGGCTGAAAAAGGAACCTTTCAGTTCCTCGTAAATAAGTACAGAACGAAAGAGTTGTAGGTGAGAGGCAAGTGGAGTAATACGGGGATAGACGCAGAAGTCCTGTAGCGCGGTCGGAGACGAGCGCCGGTCAGAGATTCGGATCGGAGGTATGGCGATGAGGAAGGATGCATTCGTTTACAAACCCGTACGATATTTTGTGATCACCTTTCTGTTTACCTGGACCGCCTGGTTCCTCTCGGCCTTTTTAAGCTTTCAGGCTGGGTGGGAGGCGCTGCAAGGCGCAATGATGGGCATCGGCCTGCTGGGTCCGCTCGTCGCTGCGTTATGGATGGTCTACGGATCAAAGATCAGCGTCTTGAAACAGGATTTTGCAAACAAGCTGACCAACCTCAACCGGATCCAGCCGATCTTCCTGCCTGTCGTCATCCTGCTGATGCCCCTCGTCATGGTCCTGTCGATCCTGCTGTCTACGGCATTTGGCCAGGTCATCCCGATGACCATCATCACCAACTGGCTTTACTATAAGAACAACCGCAGCATCATTGCCGCCATCGTCTTTCACGCCGTCGTTGTCGTGTCCTCGGAAATGTTTCAAGCAGTGGACTTCACAAAATGCATCGTCACGGTTGTGCTGGCGATGATCGCAGTCAGCATCGTCCTGATAGACAGTAACTTCTTTTTCAATAAAAACAAGGCTGTCCTTTTCACAGATCTCGATGGTACGCCTGGTCGCTTTGTGTAAGCCCGAAAGGAGCAGAAAATGGCTCAGAATTACGGCTTCTCCAGATTCATGGTTGTCTGGTCCGGACAGTTGATCTCCAACATCGGGAGCGGGCTGACGGCTTTTACGCTCGGCTTGTTCGTGTATCAGACGACGGAGAGCGCCACGAGTTATGCCCTGCTCATGCTTTTTTCCTTTCTGCCGTCGTTGTTGCTGAAGCCTGTCGGCGGGGTGTTGGCTGACCGCTTTGACCGGCGACTGATGATGATCACCGGCGACCTGGGGTCGGCCATGGGCTTGCTATTCATTCTCGGTTGGCTGCTTTCCGGCCACTTGGCGCTGTGGCAGATTTACACGGGCGCAGCCATCAGTTCGGTATTTGCAGCCTTGCAAAACCCAGCCTACAAGGCTTCGGTGTCCGACTTCCTGCCAGAAGAAAGGTTCGCCCAGGCGAGCGGGTTGATGCAACTCGCCGCCTCGTCCCAGTACCTCGTCTCACCGGTCCTGTCCGGTTTTTTGTTCAACCGGATAGACATAAAATATATCCTCCTCATCGATATGGCTACCTTCTTCATCGCTGTGCTGGCTGTCTTTTTCGTGCGGGCGAACCAAGCCACTTCGTTGCGAAAAGTGGAAAAACCGCAACTCTTTTCAGAAATGCGAGAGGGCTTTCATGCGATCACCGGCAACAAAGGCATCGTCATCCTGATCGCCATCACGTCGGTGCTTTGTTTCTATATTGGCTTTTTGCAGACCCTCTTCGGGCCGATGCTGCTCCATTTGATGGACGCCGAAAGCTTTGGCGTCACGCAGGCCCTCTGCGCTGCCGGACTGCTGGTCAGCAGCTTGTTGATAGGGGTGATGGGCGGTTCTGAACGTCATGTCAGCACGATCTCCCTGTCCCTGTTTTTGGTCGGGCTGTTCTATGCATGGATTGGCTGCTCCACGAACAGGCACTTCATCATCGTATCCGGCTTTCTCTTTTTCTTCACGCTGCCCTTTGTCCAGACCAGCCTGGAAGTGCTGATCCGCCGGAATGTAGACAACGAAAAGCAAGGGCGCGTCTGGTCGATCATCTCCCTTGTCACCCAGTTGGGCTATCCTGTGGCCTATGGTTTGGCAGGCCCCTTGGCCGACGATGTCTTCAATCCCTTGTTGATGGAACAGGGCCTTCTCGCACCGACCGTCGGCAGGTTGATCGGCGCCGGAACGGGGCGGGGGATCGGGCTGATGTTCATCATCGCCGGCGTTCTCGTGATCCTTCTGGCCGCAGCGATCAGCCGGAACAGGGCCATAAGAGACCTTGAAAAAGGGGAAGGCCAAGGTGAGCCGTTCCCACCGGCCGGTTTGGGTCAGGCGAATACGTAGCGGCGGTCTGCCGGAATATGGTTTCACGATGGAACAGAGAGGCTGCCACCATGCCCGACATGGGTTCCTATGCGAATCCGAGAACCAAATTCGGTCAATAAAGAGTTCAAAAGATTTGAAAGAATGTAGGCGTAAGCGTAGAATTAACATTCAGAAGAAAGCAATTGAGATTGACGCCTAATGATGCGAAAAGGGATCTGCCACATAGGATATGGAAGCGGGAGAGGATTCAGATGGATTTAATCGACATTCGCGGTGAAATCAATCAACATGTAAGGCTCCTGATAAATAACGCCAATTTTAGACTGGGTCGTTGCGGTGATTCGAGGATTCGTTTTACTTCGGACAACATGACGCTTGCAGATTCAAAAGGCGGCGCACTATTAATCAATTCACGAAGGTTATTTGTTTTTGAATGTGAGCTAAGGCAAGATGCATATACGCTTCAGCTGCTCATCTCCCGTGGTGAAAAGCACAATAGGGAAAGGGCCTTAAAGGTTTATTATGACCATCGTAATACGGTGGAGTTAGCGTGGGTGTATGGAATAGCCTCGAATGCCGTGGATAGACACAATACGAGAATTTACAAGATTAAGTTGTTAGAAGATAGCGAACTACAAACGAATGATTACGGTGAGAGAGTCAATCGGGCAAAAGGACTTGTTGGGGAAAGATTCAACCACTTTATCCAAAAAGATGTACCTGAATTAGAAAGGTTATTTGGTGTGTTACAGTAATTGACTCAACAGCCGGAGGCCGGCAAATGGACAAGTGCCTTTGACGGAATGATGTTCTAAAAAACAATATCAGAAAACGAGAAGAAACCTGCCGCTACAATGCAGTAGGTTTCTTCTCGTTTAGGATTCTTGAAGTTGCTACCTTAATGAGGTTGTTTTCCCTATCCGCCCCTTCACCCTGGCTAACACCGTATAAAAGCACGGCACGATCACGAGCGTCAGCATTGTGGAGAAGAACAGCCCCGAGATGATCGTCACCGCCATGGGCTGGAAGAGCACGTCGCCCGAGATGGCCAGGGGGAGCAGGCCGGCGATGGCGGTGCCGGAGGTGAGCAGGATGGGCCGCAACCGGGCTTCACCGGCGGAGATGACGGCTTCGATCAATTCCTGACCGCCGTGGCGGGCTTCTTCGATGAACTCGACGAGGATGATGCCGTTTCGGACGACGATGCCGGCCAGGCAGATAGCGCCCATCATGGTCATGAAGCCGAGGGGCGTTCGCGTGATGAACAATCCGATCAGGCTGCCGGCGAAGGCGAGGAAGATGGTGCTCAAGACGAGGAAGGGGATCGACAGGGAGTAGAACTGCATGGCGATCAGGATGACGATGAGGAAGACGACGACTACCGACAACTTGCCCATGTCGACGAAGACTTCGGTCTGGTCGGACGTCTCGCCGCCGATCTCGTAGCGGTAACCGTCGGGCATTTGCAGGGCCTCCAGCTTCGGCTTCAGTTCGGCGATCGCTTCCGTGGCCGTCCGGTCTTTCAGGTCCGAAGAGACGGTGACGACGCGGGAGAGGTTTCTGTGGGAGATGGAAGAGATGGCAAAACCGGGCTTCACATCGGCCAATTGGTAGAGGGGGATCTGCTCGCCCCGGGCGTTCGGGACGGTGAGGCGGTGAATGGCTGTCAGGGGATCGACGCCTTTGGCTTCACTGTACAGCGTGATGTCGATCAGGTCGCGCCCCGTGTCATACTTGCTGACGGACAGGCCTTCACTGACGAGGCGGATGGTGCGGGACAGGTCGCCTTCATTCACCAGGAGGGCATCCATCATGTCCTTGCGGACCTGGAAGTTGAGGGCGTATTTGTCGACGCCGAAGGAATCATTGATATCGAATGTCCCTGGCATATCTTTGATGATGTTCTGGACCTGCTGGGAGAGGCCGCGCAACTGTTCCACGTCGCTCCCGTAGAGGCGGACGACGATGGGTTTGCCCACCGGCGGGCCGCCTTCCATTTCTTTCGGGATGACCGTCGCTTGAGGGAAACGCTCGGACAGTTCCTTTTCCCACAATGCGACCGCTTTCGATGTGGGCAGTTTCTCCTTGTCCACTTTGACGACGATCTGACCGATGTTGTCAGCGTTGCCCAAGCCCGTATCGCCGCTGAACATTTTCGGGGCAAAGGTTCCTGCATAGCCGGCTGTCATGGTCACCCCTGGCTGTTCATCGACCCAGCGGCAGATCTCATTGAGAGTGCGAGCCGTTTCCGCAATGCTGGTGCCGACGGGGGTGCGCACGTTGATGAACATTTCAGCGCGGTCGGCCGTGGGGAACAGTTGGATCGGCGTAAAGGGGATTAAGGCGTAGCCAATCAAGGCGACACCGACGCCGATCAAGCCGGTGCGCAAGGGGTGACGAAGCATCTTGGGCATCAACGTCCCGGCGTAATAGGCGGTGAGCCGCTGGATCTGGGGGCCAAGCAGACCGGCAGGTTTTCGGTAAAAATCATCAGCCGATGCGGTTTCGGCATGGCTGGTGCTTTGTCCGCTTTGTCCGCTGCTTTGCCCATTGTCTTGTCCCTTTCCCTGCCGGCGCGTTTCCCGCCACTCCCGGAAGATGGGGATGACCGACAGGGACATGACCATCGAGGCCACCATGGCCAGGGTGATGATGATGGGGATGGGTTTGATGAAGGAACCGACGTTGCCGTCGAGCAGGGCCAGCGGCGCAAAGGCGCAGATGGTGGCCAGTGTGGCCGTCAGGATGGAGATGGCGACTTCCTTGCTGCCCCGGATGGCGGCTTCCGTCGGGCTTTCGCCGAGGACGGCGAGGCGGCGCTCGATGTTGTCGTTGACGACGACGGCGTCATCGACGAGGATGCCCAGGACGATGATCAGGGCGATGACCGAGATCTGATTCAACGTCACGCCGAAGCTCCCCAAGGGAATCAGGCCGACGGCCAGGGAGATGGGGAGGGCCATCATGACCACGAAGGATGTGGTGATGTTTAAGCCCAAGGTGCAAACGAGGACGACGGCGGCGATGGCGATGAGCGTCTCGCGGGTGAGGTCGGAGAAGAGTTCGTCGATCCGCTCGTTTTGGGCATAGACGAGGTCGATCTTCGCCCAGTTGGGCAGGGTCGTCTTCAAGTAGTCCAGGGTCTTATCGATGTTTTTTTGCACCGAGGGGATGTCGCTGCCCGTTTCGGGGCTGACGCTGATGCTGATGGCCGGGCGACCGTTGTGGTAGGCGTAGACGTCGACCGGTTTGGTCGTCAGTTCGACCGTGCCGATGTCTTTGAGGTAGATGGGCGTTCCCTCGGGCGTGCGAGCGATGAGGGAGCGGCTGAACTCGCCCACATCCTTGACCTCCCGCAAGGCCAGTTCGTAGGTGCGCTTATCCCCCTGGATATCGCCGAGGGGGGCTTTTTCGTTCAACTGCTTGACGGCGTTTAAGACTTGGCCCCAGGAGAGGCCGAAGTTCCGCAGTTTTTGGCTGTCCACGGTCACCCGGACTTCCTCGTCCGGCAATCCCGTGACGGTGACGTTGGAGACGTGGGGGATGGTGCGCAACTGGTCTTTCCAGTTTTGAATCATGTCCCGTAGGGAATAGAGGTCTTCGTGCCGGTCGGCGGAGATGTTGAAGGTCATGATAAAGGTGCGGTTGAGGTCATCGTTGACGATGGGCTGTTTACAGTCGTCGGGGAGATCCTTTTCCGCATCTTTGACTTTTTTGCGAAGCTCCTCCCAACGGCCTTCCGGTTCGATGTCGTCGTTGCACTCGATGATAATCGACGAGACGCCCAGGCTGGAGGTGGAGGTGATCGATTTGAGGCCCTGGATTTCTTTGATCTGCTCCTCGATCTTGCGGGTGACTGCCTGCTCCACTTTGGACGGCATGGCGCCGGGGTAGATGGTCGTCACGGCGGCGGTGCGGACGACGATGTCCGGCGTTTCCTGCTTGGGCAAGCCATAGAAGCTGAAGAGCCCGAGCAGGGTGATCATGACGAAAAAGAGCAGGGTGATTTTGCGTTTTTTGACGATGTATTCGATCATGGTTACTGGCCTCCGCCTGTGGAGGGGGAGGCGTTTTGCGCAGGAGCGGGCGCGGGGGAAGGCGCAGGGACAAGGGCAGGGGCGGGGGCAGGGGCGGAGGCAGGCGCGGGGGCTGGCGAAGGCGCAGCGGCAGTGAGCGGGGCGACGGCGTCGCCGTCGAAGAGGCGTTCGACGCCGCTGGTGATGATCTGTTCGCCCGGCTGGATGCCTGATTTGACCTCCAGGTGGTTGTTGATCAGTTCGCCGATTTCGACGAAGCGCTTGACGGCGCGGCCCTCTTGCAGGACAAAGACATAGGGTTTATCCTGGCCGCGGCGGACGACCGACTGCACCGGCGTCCAGAGGCCTTCCTTCACCTTGTTGACGTGATTGACCCGGACCACCTGACCGGCCAGCCAGTCACGGTTCGGGTTGTCGATCCAGATCTCCACGCCCACGGTCCCCGTGTTCTGGGTGGCGGCGGGGTAGATGTACTTGATTTTGCCGTCACGCTTTTGGCCGTAGAGGTCGACGGTGACGGTCCCGTCCTTTTGCCAGTCGCCAATCTCCCGGTCAGGGACGGGGATGACGACCTTCAAGGTATCAATCGCAGCGATTTTGTAGATGGCCGTACCCGCGCCGACCAGTTGGCCCGCATTGGTCAGTTTGGCGACCACCGTCCCGGAGAAGGGCGCTTTCAGCCGCGTCTTGTCCAAGGTTAAGGCAGCCTTTTTCTGGCGCGACAGGGACTGTTCATAGACCGCTTGGGTCTGCTCTTTGACTTCGTCGCGCGCGCCGTGGAGGACATTTTGGTAGACCTGTTCGGCGTATGTAAAATCGTTTTCGGCGACGGTCAACTGGGTCTGGGCGCTTTCAAAGTCCCTCCGGGAGAGGGCGCCGCTATCGTAGAGAACTTTGTACCGTTCAAAATCGGCCTTCAGTCTGTCCAGATTGGCGCGGGCTTTTTCCATGGTGGCCTGGGCCTGTTTGACCTCAAAAGCGGTGGCGCCGTTTTCCACCTGCCGCAGGCTGGCACCCGACTGGGCCGCTGCGGCCGCTGCGGCGTCCAGGTCCAGGGCGTAATCGGATGGATCGATCTGCGCCAGTACGCCGCCGGCGGGAATGTTGTCGCCTTCTTTGACCAGCGTCGAGGCGATGCGGCCGCCCACTTCAAAGGATAAGACAGCCTCCTCCAGGCCTTGCAGCGTTCCCGAAAACTCGCCGTTCAGTTGTTGGCTGCTCATCGCTGCGGTGACGATTTCGACGCTACGGGCCGCGCTTTCCGGCGTGTCGCTTTTCCCGCAAGCTGTCAGCAACATAGAGGCCGACAGGATGAGGGCGGCTGAACGGATCATATGAGCTTTTCGCATGATGTACCCTTCCTTATGATCTTTTTATGTTGTCCTATGCCGGCATCAGTTCTTGTGATCCGGCGCTTCTAATTCAGAAATGATGTTCTCCAGTTCGGTGACGGCGCCTTGTTGTATCGCCAATCCGAGCCGCAAAGCAAGCCTTTCACTGGCGCAAAGACAGGGCTCTTGCTCCACGTTTTTTAGTTTGTCGAGATCCTCCGTTAATTGGGCCAACTCTTGCTTAAGCCACTTCAATCGTTGTTCTTCTGAGGCATGTTTGCCGAAGACCAGGCGCATCATAAAGTCGTATTTGATGGTCTTCGGTTCGATGGGACTCTGTATGTAGGCTTGGAAGGCCTCTTTGCCTTTTGCGGTGATGTGGTACAGGTGTTTGTTCGGTTTTCCTTCCTGGACGATGATCTCTTTCTCGATATACCCTTCCTTCTCCATCCGGTTTAACGTTGGATAGATCGTGCCGAAAGAGGCCACAAACATGTCGGGAAGGTATTTCTCAAAATGCTGTTTGATGTCATAACCAGACATGGGCGTATCGTGGAGAACCCCCAGGATCACGTCTTGCCCTTTCAACCCAGCACCTCCCATGGGAAAAAGTATTTTCAGCATTCAGGATTTATTCTCGATGTTTATATTCACATTGTTAATATAGACGTGGGAAGGCGCATCGTCAAGAGGGTTGTTGAGACGAGTGTTCGCTTCGTGTCTATCCATGGGGCGGCAAAGGGTTCAGAGGCATTGACGATTCTCCGTTGGCGCATAACGAGGTTGGATATAACGAGGTTGGACATTACGAGGTCCGACAGAGGAGTAAAACCTTGTTAATGGAAGATAATATTTCTGGTATGATAAGAAGCAGGTACAAAGAGTAAATGGGGTGCGCGCAATGGAAGACCTGATTACGTCCATGCTGGAGCAAAAAGTCTGGGTGGTGGCCGGCTCTTTCCGCAGCGAGGAAAAGTGGGCCTATAAGATCTACCGCAAGTTAAAACAAAAGGGGTACACCGTCTACGCCTTAAACAAGGCGATCAAAGAGGTGGACGGCGACCCGACGTACCCGGAACTGAAAGACCTGCCCCAGGTGCCGCAGGTGATCAACCTGGTCACCCCGCCGGAGGTAAGCCGGAAGTTGGTCGATGAAAGCAAGTCCATCGGCATCGACTATGTATGGTTCCAACCGGGAGCGGAAAGCGCCGAGGCCGTCGAGGCGGCGGAAAAAGCCGGGCTGAAGGTGCTGCACAACGCCTGTGTGTATGCGCTGCACAACTAAACATTTCGAGTATTGAACTGATGATACTCCCTCATTGAAGGAATCGTCATTTGTGGCTTGGGTAAGTGAAAGACCAACGCAAAAGTCCAATGGCATATTTCAAAGGGAAATAATCAAAGGATAAAAATCAACGGCTAAATAAACGGTCGTTGATTTTTTTGTTTTTATTTCGTAACAGTGGGCTAAGAAGGCGTATCTTTTTCAAAGATGATTAAAAACTGAATTTCAAATGAAAAAAAGAATTTATTTACATAAACAAGAAGGACTTGTCGGAACTGTGGGAGAAATATGCTTTGGTGGTAAAAACTTATGTACTCAAATAGTCCTCGAATACGGTTACTTTGCGAATACGGTTACATCAGCGAATAACGCGTTTGTCCGCGAAAATAGGTAGCCCAATGGTGAACTGGGGCGACGACGATCCTGGTGAAGGGGGATTACCGAAGGCATAAAGGAGGATAGAGGCGAATGGGGATTCCTGATTCCCCTTTTTGCCGCATACGAAGATGACAATCAGAAATCGGATACTGGTGAGCATGGTCTCCATGACGCTGTTACCATTGTTGATTGGCGGCTATATTCTCTTCAAAGGTTCCGAAAAGGAATTAAAGCAGCAGATGCTTGCTAGTCATAAGGCCCAAGCGGAGTCAATCGCCTCACTGATTCAGGACCGGCTTGAATCGGAAGTAAAAATCGTGAACCACATCGCGAACTCGCCGTACATTCAATCGTTGTCTGCGCAACAGGGAGACCCGTACTTAAAAGAAATCGTCGACAAGTCGAACGGCGTATATTCGCACTTTCTTGCCACAGCAGCCAATGGAGATGAAGTCATTCACTCAGGGGGAATCCATGCAACCCCGCCGGTCAACTTAAAGGGCCGCGATTATTATGAAGGTCCGAAATCTGGAAAAGCGCTCATTTGTATGCCTAACATATCGAAATCGACAGGGCGTAAAGTGCTTCCGATTGCGGTGCCGATCTACCAGGAGGGCAAACAGATTGGCGGCGGGTTGTCCGGTTTTTTGTCCATGGATTATGTATCGAGGTTGGTCAGTCAATACAAGATTGGTGAACATGGTTTTGTGTTGATGTTCGGCCAAGGCGGAGACAAGGTGGAAACCCGGGTGATCGCATCGCCCAATCATCAAGATTTGTGGGACCGTGTTTTAACGGAAGACAAGAACAGCGATTGGAGAAATATCGCGGAACAAGCAAAAAACAAAAAACCGGGCACCTTTATGGTGAATGAAAACGGCGTCGAGTATCATGTTTCATTTGTTCCAGTGGGTATTTATGACTGGCACATTGCCGTGGCGACACCCACCAAAGAGATTTTTGATGTCGCTGCCATACATGAAGTGAAGACGATTTACTACGGATTAGTCCTTGTTGCGCTCCTGCTTTGCACCGGCATCGCCTTCTTCATGGCGAACCGCATTTCCAGTCCTATCGGTAAGATGAAGGATAAGGTGAGTGAATTGGCAGGGAGCGGCGGCGATTTGACCCATCGCTTGCCGGTGGATGCCAATGACGAGTTCGGTCAACTGGCCCATGCCTTTAATTCGATGATGGATAACCTGCAAGACTTGATCAAACAAGCCAACGGTAAGAGCAATCAAGTGGCCGCTTCCACCCAAGAGCTTTCCGCAAGCGCCGAGCAAATCACCCTGTCGGCGAATCGGATTGTGAACATGATGGATCAACTGGTCAGTGGCGCGGACCGGCAGCAGGCAGGCGCCTTTGAAAGCGCTCGCGCCATTGAAGAAGTCGCCCAGGGCGTGCAGCATATCGCTGAAAGCGCCGAAAAGGTTGCTTGTTCTGCCGCAACGGCTTCCCAACAGGCGCAGCGAGGAGACCAGACCATCCAAGAAGTCATCGCGCAGATGGGGCAGATTCGTTCCTCTGTCGACAATCTTGCTGCCGTGATGGAGGGGTTGGGCGTCCGCTCTGAAAAAATCGGCCAGATTGTGGCGATGATCACGGGAATCGCCGGACAGACGAACCTGCTCGCCTTAAACGCCGCCATTGAAGCAGCCAGGGCGGGGGAAGCGGGACGGGGATTTGCGGTGGTGGCAGAAGAGGTGCGTAAGTTGGCCGAACAGTCGGCGGACGCTACTCGCCAAATTTCAGAGATCATTCGCCAAATCCAAGATGATACCGCTCAGGCTGTCGGGGTGATGGATGAGACGACGAAGGAAGTGAACAGGGGCAGCGTCGTTGTTCAGAAGGCTGGAAAGGCATTTCGTGAGATCCTCCAATCGACGAAGGGTGTAGCGCGAGATATTCAGGAAATATCCGCAGCCGCCGAAGAGATCTCTGCCGGAACGGAGGAAGTGTCTGCCGGCATTGAGGAGATGTATCGCATAGCGAAGGACACGGCGGAGTCCTGTAAAGAGATCGCGACTGTGACGACGGAGCAGGTGGCGGCGATCCATAATGTGAACGATTCTTCATTGCAATTAAGCGATATGGCGCAAGGTCAGTTAGCGTTGATGAAACGCTTTACGGTATAGCGAAAGAGCCCAAAAGGCGCTTCCCAGCAGGGGATGCCTTTTGGGCTCTTTCATTAGATAAACAGGTTGACGTTCGAATCCTCCGCTTCGCCCAGGTAGTATCCCACGCCGCCGATCTTAACGCCGTCGATCAGTTCCTCTGCCTTGACGCCCATCACGTCCATGGACATCTGGCAGGCCACCAGTTCAATCCCCTGGTCCAAGGCGGCTTTGATCAACTCTTCGAGGGATTGGACGTTTTTGTTTGCCATGACCATGCGGATCATCTTGGCGCCCATGCCCATCATGTTCATTTTTGAGAGGGGCAGCTTTTTGCTGTGGCTGGGCATCATCATGGAGAAGAGGTTGTCCATGAAGCCCTTCGTCACCGACGGGGGATTTTCTTTTTTCAGGATGTTCAGGCCCCAGAAGGTGAAGAACAGGGTCACCTTCTTCCCCATGGAGGCCGCCCCGTTGGCGATGATGAAGGAAGCGATGGCTTTGTCCAGGTCGCCGCTAAAGACGACGATCGTTTTATTGTCCTTCATGGGCGCTGGTTCTCCTCCCTCTTGGGATGCCGCGCGATTGGCCTGATGATCGGCCTGCGTGTCGCCTTTTTGGATCAACGCCTTGATCTGCCCGCCATCTTTCGCGTGGTGGAGCAGGGCGTTGCCGGTGCGTTTGCACCAGGCTTCGATGTCTTTGAAAAAGCCGGGGTCAGAGGCTTCCACATAGAGTCGTTGACCCGGCGCCATCTGGTCAATGCACTTTTTCACCTGCAACAGCGGTCCGGGGCAACAGAGACCGCAGGCGTCTAACTTGCGGTCGTGTTCGGAGAAGTCAATGGGCCGGGAAGGGAGGGGGGTCGAGCCGCCTTGCTCCGGCATCCGAGTATCGTTCCCGGCTTTTCCCACCGTATAGTGGGCGATCTCATAGGACGCATAGCCCCCGGACAGGTTCCTCGCCTTGAAACCCCGTTGCTTCAAAATTCGTTCGGCCAGGTAACCGCGGAAGCCGACTTTGCAGTACACCCAGTACGCTTTGCTCGGATCCAGTTCGCCCAGCCGCGGACGCAACTCGTCGAGGGGGAGATGGATCGCGCCGGGGATATGGCCGTTTTCATACTCCAGGTCGGTGCGCACATCGAGCAGCACGGCTTTTTCCCGGTCCATCCCGTCAATATCGCTGCTGACGAAGAGGTCCGCCCGGCCGGCCAGCACGTTTTCGGCGAGGAAGCCGGCCATGTTGACGGGGTCTTTGGCCGATGAATAGGGCGGCGCATAGGAGAGTTCCAGTTCCTTCAGGTCGTCGATGGTCCCGCCCATGCGGATGACCGTGGCGATAACGTCGATGCGCTTGTCCACGCCGTCATAGCCGAAGGCCTGAGCGCCGAGCACCTTGCCCCTTTCATCGAATAGCACCTTTAGCGTGATCGGCGTGGCGCCGGGGTAGTAGGAGGCGTGGGAATTGGGGTGGACGTGGACGACCCGGTAGGCCATGCCGAGGCGGCGGAGGGTGCGTTCGTTGTTACCCGTCACCGCCCCGGTGAGGCCGAAGATCTTGATGATGGAAGTGCCCTGGGAGCCCCGGAAGCGGCTGTCGATGCCGCAGATGTTGTCGGCGGCGATGCGGCCCTGTTTGTTGGCGGGGCCGGCCAGGGGGATGGCCGTCTCGCTGCCGTTGACGAAGTCGACGACTTGGATGGCGTCGCCGACGGCGTAGACGCTGTCCAGGTTGGTCTGCATGCGATCATTGACGACGATATGGCCGCGGGGGCCGAACTGGAGGCCCGAGCCCTTCAAAAAGTCCACATCAGGCTTGACGCCGATGGCCAGGATGACCATGCCGGCCTTCAGGCGGGCGCCGCTTTGCAGGGCGACCTCGATTTCGTCGCGGTCAGGAATCTCCGCAAATCCTTGCACCCCGTCGCCGGCGATCACCCGCACGCCGTGATCGGCCAGTTCCTTCTCGGCCAGGGTGACCATATCATCGTCAAAGGGCGGCAGGATATGGGGCGCCGCCTCCACCAGGGTGACGGCGATGCCGCGCTCGACCAGGTTCTCTGCCATCTCGACACCGATGAAACCGCCGCCGATAACGACGGCCTCTGTTCCCTCTTTTTTATGGGCCATGTTGTCGACGACAGCCTTGATCCGGTCGGCGTCGGGGATGTTGCGGACGGTAAAGATCTTGTCGCTCCCGACGCCGGCGATGGGCGGCACAAAGGGTTTCGCCCCCGGCGAGAGGACGAGCACGTCGTAGGTCTCTTCGTAAACGCCCCGGTCGGCGCTCTTGACGGTCACTTTTTTCTGCGCGCTGTCAATGGACACCACCTCGCTGTGCAGGCGGGCGTCGATGTTGAACCGGTCGAGCATCATCTGCGGCGTTTGCAGGATCAGGTTGGACCGTTCGACGATGGTCTCGCCGATGTAGTACGGCAGGCCGCAGTTGGCAAAGGAAATGTAGCCGTCTCGTTCAAAGAGAATGATTTCTGCCTGCTCGTCAAGCCTGCGCAGCCGGGCTGCTGTGGATGCCCCACCCGCGACGCCCCCCACGATGACGACTTTTTTGCTCATACATACCTCTCCTTGCGTGTTTTTCATGGTGCGCTATTCAGGTCTCTATGTCAAAGAGACAAGACAGCAGGGCGCGGATCTGATCATTGGCGATGCGGTAGTTGACTTCCAGGCCCTTGCGTTCCCCGACGACAACCCCGGCGGCTCGCAACTTCTGCAGGTGCATGGAGATGGTCGACTGAGGCAGGTCCAGGCAGTGTTGCATATGGGATACGTTGCAGTCGCTTTTCTGCGCCAGTCCGCGCAGGATACAGAGGCGGACCGGGTGGGCCAGGGCTTTGAGCAGTTCCGCCGTTTTTGCATATTGCCGGAAATCGTTTTCCATATGGGCGTCCTCCCATGTAGGTAAAGAGTGAACCATCTGATAGAGGGAAGGAAAAAACCGATAGAAAAGTCCGAATTCGTAAGTGAAGAAATGCGCATGCGAGGAGGAACGAGCATTCTGAAAAACGAGAGCACCCAGACGAAAAAGTCTAACACACTAAACATCCACATATCCAAATATAATGATATTGTGATAACTAGATTTTACGCCTCGCAAAGACCCCCGTCAATGTTTGTGGACATGGTTTTAAACGTTAAAAAAGGACAGATATGGGCCGTTTCGGCCTTCTGTCCTCAATTCGGGGGAGATGCTCACCCCGCAGACCAATCAGAAATCCTGATGAAATTAGACGAGGTTGCACGTTACTCCTTGTCTTCTTCGTGCGGTCTCCGCGCGGGAACCAAAGCTGGGCTGAGCAAGGTTGAGGGGTTTTTGATCCCCTCAGCGCTGAATTGTGTTTTGATGATCGCCAGTATGAGGTACCGAGAAATCAGACTGGCCACAACAACAAAGAAGAAGTACCAGTATAACTGAAAATTATAGTGGTGTTTGATGTTTATGCTCACCATTGTCGGAAAGATCACGGCGTTCAACAGCAATCCGGCCAGTGATGATCCGATGAGAAAAGATCTCCAAGAATTTGTGTACTGGTAAGCCAACATAAAAAGGATGGGGACAACAGTGTAGTCAATCGGAAAGGGCCCTGGGCTGAGCGGGACGAGGCGTGTGAAGTACATCCAGCGACTCGAACTGGTGCCGATATTGTCCATAAACGCATTGGTCACAGCCATGAACGATCCGAAGAGCAAGATTTCCATGAACCGGCTCTTATCCAGCAGTTTCCACCAGGTAAAGTAGAAGATCGCGAGCATTCCTACGATAAACCACCAGCCGACGGAAAAAAGCTCGGCGTTGACGTAGTGATGCCATGATAGGTGGTTAAAGGTAAGCCTAGCCTGAAGCAGCATCTCATCTGTTACCACGGGCTACATTCCTTTGCCAGCAACATTTGTGGATAGATTTCCCGGAATGTAAGTTATCATTCTTCTTTGGCAGCGAACGTTCAAAACGGAGAAGGACAGGGAAGCCTGAACCGGCGCCCTGTCCCTCCTGGTGATAAGCCTACCGAAGCATCGTATTCGTCCATTCCGGGCATTCATGGAGAACACCCGTTCCGGGGACGAGATTCACCGTTGTTCTGATCTTGAATTGCATGGATTACAGTTGAAAGTGCTTGACCTCCTGATTGAGCCGGCTCGCCAGCAGTTCCAACTCCTTGGCCTGAGAAGCCATGGTCTCAACCGTTTTCGACTGTTCGTCCGCCGAAGCCGATACCTCCTCGGTGGAGGCGGCGGCCTCTTCGATGATCGCTGAGATATCCTCAATGGCGTGCAATACGCTAGTGGAGTTGTCCTTTAAGGTATTGAAGATCTCGCGGATCTGCCGAGAATCGTGTTCGGTCGACTCCACGTTAGCGACGATCTGTTTCAGCGCCTCGCCGCCCTGCCGGATCAGCGCCACCTGACGGTCGAAGGCGCTGCTGTTTTCCTCCATCGCCCGCACTGTCCTGGCTGTCTTGTGCTGCACATCGCTGATCAGGGTGGTGATCTGGGAGGCGGCCTGGCCCGATTGCTCGGCCAGTTTGCGCACCTCTTCGGCCACGACGGCGAATCCGCGGCCTTCTTCGCCGGCCCGGGCCGCTTCGATGGCCGCGTTCAGCGCCAGCAGGTTGGTCTGGTTGGCGATCTCCGTGATCACCTGGATGATGCTGCCGATCTCGCTGGAACGTTGGCCCAGTTCCTGGATGGCGAGGGTGGCTTCGGAGACGCTGCCGTTGACCACCTGCAGGTGATCGATCGCTTCGGTGATCGACGCCTGGCCTTGACGGGCCACAGCCGTCGACTGACCGGCCGTCTGCAATGTTTTCTCCGCCTGCCGGTTGCCTTCGGCCACCTGGTCGACGGCGTCTTTCATCATGGTTAAGATGGCATGGGCCTGTTCGGCCTGGCGCATGGTCCCGGCCGCCACTTCGTTGACGGTCAGGCTGATCTGTTCCGCCGAGGCGCCTGTCTGGCGGACATCGGCCGTCAGCGCCTGGGAGAGGTCGAAGACGCGGCGGGCTGAATCGTCGACCTGCCCGATTAGGTTGCGCAGCCTGGAGACGGTGTTTGCCAGGGTTTGGGCCAGCAGGCCCATTTCGTCCTTGCGCGTGACCGCATCGGTGTTGATGTTCAAATTCCCTTGTCCCACCTCTTCCATCGCCGTTTTTAGCGATTGGACGGGACGGGTGATCAGGCGGGTGATGAACAGGCCGGCGATTACGTTAGTGGCGATGGCCAGGGCGATGGCGATGAGGATGACGGCCTGGGCCCTTGCGCTTTCTTCATGGTTTTTCTTGTCAAGTCGGGCGGCTTCTTCCACATTGTAGCGGGATAACTCTTCAGCCATTTGGTTGATGGCCTTCAGTTGCGTTTCCGTTTGCTTGTAGTACTGGAAGGCCTCTTCTTTTTTTCGCCCCACGGCTCGGTCGATGATCTTCTGCCGTTCGCCATGATAAGCGACCAGGAGGTCTTGCAGGCGCGTCATCTTTTCTTTGATCGCCGGTTCGAGACGCTTGTTGCCGTAGTCGTAGAGCAGTTGGTCGATGACCAGTTTACGGTCCCGCACATCGGCCATGATGGCGTCTTTTTCTTTGCGGTCATCGGTCAGGATCAGGCGGACCATGTCCGATTCCATAACCCGCAGGTTGTTCTGCACCTCGTCAAACCACTTGATGGGGAGCAAGCGGTCCTTGTACATCTCGTCCGAACGCTGGCTCATTTGCTGCATATTGTAGTAACCGGTCACGCCGACGACCAATAAGAAAAATACGCTGCCGATGATCATGGCGGTCATCTTGCTACGCAACGGCAGATCATGAAACCACTGAATCAATGGAGTTCCTCCCTCGTGCCCTGTTGTTGTCTAGAGGATTCCTATGTAAGAAGCGATGCGTTAGGAGGCCCCCTAGGGGATAACCGGGGCGGTCACCTGAGGAGGTTTTCCGCTCATGGACTTGAGGAAGGCCACCAGGTCCATCTCTTCTTCCTTCGTCAGTCCCAGCGGCCTGACGCGCGGGTCCTTGTTCGGGTGGGCTTTGCCGCCGGTGTTGTACATATGGACAACATCCTCGAGAGTGACTTCGCTGCCGTTATGGGTGTAGGGGCCTGTAAAGTTAAGGCCCCGCAGGGTGGGTGTGCGGAATTTTCCTCTATCCGCTTCATTGCCGGTGATGGCAAAACGTCCCGAATCTTCCGAGTCGGTTCCCACGTTGTAGTAGTTGGAGTCGGACAGGTTGGGCCCGCTATGGCAGGAGATGCAGTTGCCTTTGTTGACAAAGATCTCCATGCCCCGTTTTGCCTGGGGCGTCAGGGCGTCGCGGTCGCCGGCCAGGTAACGGTCAAAGTCGGAATTGTTGACGATGATCGTCCGTTCAAAAGCGGCGAGGGCTTTGGCAATGTTGTCAGCCGTGATTTCCTCGCCGAAGACCTTGCGGAATTTCTCCACATAGGCGGGAACGGCCCGTAATTCCCGGACGAGTTCGCCCAGTTCCTGGTTCATTTCCTTGGGCGACTGGATGGGACCGAGGGCTTGTTCTTCCAGGCTCTTGGCGCGGCCGTCCCAGAAGTTGGTCTTATAATAGCCCGAATTGATGATCGTCTGGCTGTTTCGCCCGCCGACGACTTTTTGAAAGCCGACGAAGGTGGTCAGATTGTCCGAGTAGCCCAACTCGGGGCTATGGCAACTCAGGCAACTGAGTGTATTGTCGCCGGACAGGCGCGGGTCGAAAAACAGGGTTTTGCCCAGTTGAATCTTTTCGTCGGTCATCGAGTTGTCCGCCGGGATAGGGATCGGTCCTAGTGGTTCGAAGCGCTTGATGTACTCGTCGTCGGGAAAAGCGGTGGTTGCGGTTGTCTTGTTTGCGCTGCAGCCGGCAGCGGCGATGGTGAGGGCAAGGAAGGGAACCAGGATGAGGTTGCGGATGTTTCGGGGTTTATCCATGGGCATGCCATCCTTTCACGGGTATCAGTAAGCGACCGTAAATCAGATAGTCAGTAAAAGTTACGATTCCTGCAATTTATTGTAGGTGGATATCCTTTATCGGTAAAGAGAAAGTTGATTCTTTTAAACTGTATCTATATACTGCTTGGGACATCTAGGTAATGCCGTTCGTGGGGAGCGCCACTTATCATATACGGATGGCCCCGTTTTATTTTTCCGATGAAATAGAAAAAGTGGGATTCTCCGTTTGACAAAGAATCCCACTGCGCTTTTCTCGTTGACTTTTGATGGCTTCAGTGTAAGGGCTGCTGCGTCGGTAGCTGGCTTAGGGCGATTTCTAAAATATTCTGCGGCACGTCGTAAAACTCGCTTAACACCGCAACGCCTTCACGCGTCGTCTCATGAAGATGAACATCTGTCAGGTGATTGTCCCGCGCTAATACCACTTCCTGCAGAAATGCGCATAACAGGTCAAACGCCTTTTTGATATCGCCGGCTTGCTCCGTCGTTTCCGGGGCCTTTTTTTCCTTCAGTGCGGTCATATCCAGTTCGCTTAATAACAGCCCGGTTTGTTTTTCCAGCATTTGAATCCATCGCAATTGACGCTGCGTCGGCGGTTGGCTCATCAATCCATTCACCTCATCGCATAATCCGGTTTTTAAAAAATCACGTTCCGGCAGCCAGATCAGACACTTTCCGGTCAGTTTAGGGGCTGAATCCAGACTTTTGTATCCCCCTTTTGCGAGACGGTGCTGTAGGCCAACTGCCGCCCCGATAGGGACCAAGTGACATTTCTGAGAAGGTAGTGTGTGGGGCTGGCGATGCGGGCCTGATCGCTCTTCACATCGCGTACATAGAGGGTCATTTCATGGGTGTAAGGCTCCTGGCGCTCAAAGCGAAGCGCATAAGCGACTCGTTTGTCGGCGGGATCCAGTTTCATTTCATATTTGTTGCGCTCTATGTCCATATTGGTGCGGTTTCCCGAAGTGGTGTCGATGAGTTGGGCCGTCGTCTGGTCATAGTCGCTCTGTCCACAGAGGATCTGCCGGTTGTCATTCAGCCAGTAGGTGTAGGAAACATCAGGCAGGGAGAAGAACCGGTGCCCGGTTCCATCGGGGTTCATGACGCCGACGCCCTCTGTCCCTTCATAGAGACACAGGATGTATGACAGCCGGCTATCGTCATCGGACCATTTCGGACGAAAAGGCGCTTTCGTACGCAAGTTCTCCCCTGTTCGTTTCACGAGCAGTTTCCGGTTGGATAGATCGGCGTCAGCCACATGCAGGCCCTGTTCATCACAGAAGATCAGCCGACGCCCATCACTCGACAGGTCGACGCCTCGCGTATTCGGCGGCAAGGGGATCTCACGCTGCTTTTGAAGTGTTTCTTTGTTGAAGAAAATGATTTTCTCCCGGCATTGAAAGGCGAGGGCGCCGTCTCGCAGGTGCTTTATGGTCGTTTCGTAGCCCACTACATCGTTGGCCTGATAAAAAAGGGAGGATGTCTTATTTTCGAGATCACAAACGTAAAGGGAGATGGCCGACTGCTGATCTGCGCCGCCTTGGAGGCCGAAGACCAGCCGCCCCTCGTCAAGCCAGTCGATGAGAAAGACGCCCTTTCGCTCGCCTCCCGGCGGGAGGGGAATCTCGATGGCCGGGGCAATGGGTTGCTTGCCGGGCTGCGCCGTTTGGCTGAGGCAGGCGGTAGTGGAGAGGGGTAGGAGGAGCACGCTGAGGAGAAGGCATAGGAGCGGGAATCTGTTCGGGAATCGGCGCTTCATGAAAGCCCCTCCTCTCTCTGCGTCGGACGGTCATGCGCTCACCTTGGCATGGCTGTTTGGCATTACGTTCTTTTTCGACACGTCTTAGAAAAGGCCTGCCGCTTTTATATGAAACCTGTCGCGGCTTTCCCTGGGCCAGGTAAAAAGGGGCTGCTGTCGCCGGTATGATAAACGATCAGGCGATGCAACGCCCGGGTGCAGGCGATGTAGAGCAGCCGCCGATCCAGGTCGCTCCTGTAACGGCCTTCATCTGCGCCGTAGACGATGACGGCGTCAAACTCGAGCCCTTTGGCGAGATAGGCGGAAACGATGGAGATGCCTGTTTCGACCCATCCTTCGCGGGGCTGGATCAGTTTCACGTCCAGCCTGTCCTTCAGCCGGTCATACAGGCCTGCCGCTTCCCGCTGGCTCTTGCAGATGATGGCGACGGTCCCAAAACCGGCGTCAACAAAGGCGGCGGCGTCATGAGCCGCGGCGTCATCCATGGCGGCGCTATCCTCGGCGTGTACGATGCGTGGCGCCTCGTCGTGGCGTTCGAAGGACATGCCGTTCTGATCTTTTCCCAGCACCTGCCGGGCGAAGGCGCTGATCTCCTGGGAGGAGCGGTACCCTTTCTCGAGATAAAGGCGGAGGGTTTGCGGCTTCCGGAGGATCTCGACCACTTCGTCGTAGAGCCCCAGGTCGCCCTCTTTTTCTACGCTTTGGTGGATGTCGCCCAGGACGGTGAAGCGCGCCTCCTTAAAAAGAGTAGCGAAGATGGCGTACTGCAGCGGCGTGTAGTCCTGGGCCTCGTCAACGACGACCTGCTTGATTTCCGGGTAGAGGGAAGCGCCTTCGAGCCGGAACTTGAGGTAGAGCAGGGGGGCGGCATCCTCATAACGGGCTTGTCCCCGGCGGAGCCTGTCCCTGGTCTCGGCGATCAGCGCTTCGATCTCTTTCTCCGTCATGTCTCCAGGGAAGGAAAGTCCCCTGGCGAGGCGGGCGAAGAGTTTCGGCTGGGCGAAGAGGGTTTCATAGACGCGCCCGTAGTCGACACGGGTAAACCGGCGGAGGCGGCGGCGCAAGGCCTTTGTTTCTTTCATCGATAAGAGGCGGCTGAAGGATTTGATCTCAAAATCGCGGCCTTCGCTTTTGGTGACGATCGGTTCGATCCGCTTCAGCCGCCGCTTTTGCAAGGGCGCGATTTTTTTCAGGACCGTTTCTTCCAGCCGGCGGAGTTGGACGGCCATGGGGAGGCCGATCTTGTTGTGTAAGAAGCGGTTTTTTAACTGCTGCCGCGTCTCTACAGTGACGCCGTCATAGAAGACATCCTCGAAGGGGATCACCCGGTGGGCCCAGTGGCGGAGCAGCCGGTCGAGGAGGGTGACGAAGGCGCGGGAGCCCTTGAAGGCGATGGCGCGCTGGCGGCGGAAGGCTGTGCGGCTATCTTCCGCTTGGAGGAGCCCTTCTAACTGCTCGGCCCGGCTCTCCACGGCAAAACGGCCGGCCAGGGCCGAGGCGGCGATGTCGTCGAAGGTTGTCTGGGCCACGTTCTCCTCGCCGAGTTCAGGCAGGACATGGGAGATGTACTGGCTGAAGACGGCGTTGGGCGAGAGGATCAGGACGTTGTTCGATGTCAGGCGGGACCGGTGGCCTTCGTAGAGCAGGTAGGCGATGCGGTGCAAGGCGATGGAGGTCTTGCCGCTGCCGGCGACGCCCTGGACGATGAGCAGATCTGTTTCGCGGTCCCGGATGATCCGGTCCTGCTCCTTTTGAATCGTCTCGACGATGGTGCGCATCTTCGGCGAGGCGTTATGGCTGAGGATTTCCTGCAGGATCTGATCGGTGATCACGACGTTGCAATCGAAGAAGTAGACCAACTGCCCATCTTTGATCTTGTACTGTCGCTTGCGGAGGACCTCTCCTTCGATGATGCCGCCGGGAGCCTCGTAGGCTGCCCGTCCCGGTTCATGCCGGTAGAAGATGCTGGAGACGGGCGCCCGCCAGTCATAGACGAAGACCTGGTGATTCTCCGGCTCCATGACGGTGTGCAGGCCCACATAAATCTTTTCGGCTTCCTCGTATCCGTCCTCGATGAAGTCGACGCGGCCGAAGTAGGGCGAGCCGATCATGTGTTTGTATTTGGCGACCTGTTTGAGCGTGTTCACATAACCGGCCGTCTGCTGGTTGACGCCGACGAGGTACTGGTTCATCTCGGTCAGCCGGGTGAAGTCGCGGGAGGAGTGGACCGTGTTCTCCCACATGTCCCTTCTGGCCTCGATGAGGGCTTCTTTGCGACTTTCCAACTGGTCAAGTTCGCGGTTCAAAAGGGTCTGGAGGAGTTGCTCCGTTTGCGCCAGGTACTGGAGTTCTTCCTGGTGGCGTTGTTGTTCCTTGTCCATTTGAACCTCCTCGCGGTTTTCACGTGACGCTTGACAAAAGGGGCGATTTTTGATATAATAAAATGGGATAATGTAATGATTGCTAAAAAACAATGGTCGTCTGTTTATTATAATCAATTTTCGTGTCTGAGTAAAGGCCTGATTCGCCCATTGTCGCATAAAGGGATTCCCGGAGAACAATCCGGGGGTCCCTTTTTTGGATAGAAAAAAGGCAGCCGTATAGCTGCCATAAGCGCCCGGGATACTACCGGCATGGGAGATGCGACGTCGCTGCCGTTGTTTACAAAACCCTTCGCCGCCTTGCTCGTGGCTACATCCCTGTTCATCAGCGCCTACTACCTGCTGATGCCGGTGATTCCGATCACCTTGGACGCGCTCGGCGCCGGCAAACTGGAAATCGGGATGACCATGGGCGTCTTTTTTGTGGGCTCCCTTTTTTTGCGCGTCATCGCCGGCTATTTGGGCGACCGGTATGGACGAAGAGCGCTTTTCTGGTCCTGTTTTTTTGCCGTCCTGCCGGCGCCCTTTTTGTTTCTCTCGCCTTCCATCCCCAAGATGGCGCTGGTCCAGTTGATCTACGGATATGCTGTCGGCGTTTTTACCGTTTCGTCTCTGTCGGAACTCGCCGAGATGGTCGACGCGCCCCGTTTGAGTCAGGCGGTGAGCATCCACAGCATCTCCCTGGTGATCGCCAAGGGACTGGCGCCTTCCTTGGGACTGTTCCTGTTTCAGGGCTGGGGAACGACAATGTTGTTGACCCTGTCTTTCGCCTGCGCCTTTCTGACGGGGGCGCTGCTGCCTTTTGTGCGCAAGCTGCCACGAAACAGGTCGGAGTCGGAGGCGTATGGGGCGGAATCAACTGAGGCCGAGTTGCCCGGAGAAGAAGCGCGCGCTAAAAGCGATAGGGGAGCGTCCAGAGCAGCAATTGAAACAGGCGCAACCACGGTGGTCCCTTTTGGTCAACTGCTCCGCAGCCCCGATGTGCTCATCCCCGGTTTCACCTTGTTTTTCATCACCTTTACCAACGGGGCCATCGTGACCATGCTGCCCCTCTTTGCCGGGGAGCGGGCGATTGCCGGGTTTGAGTGGTTCTTCACCGCCAACGCTTTGGCGATTATCCTTTCCCGGCTCGTCATGCAGCGTCTCTCCGGTCGGGCTGAGGTGTCGCTGGTCCAGGTGTCGCTGGCGCTGATCGCCTTGTCCGTCTTCGCCCTCGCCTTCGTAGAGACGCTGGCGACGCTGTTGGCGGTGGCCCTTCTGTACGGGCTCGGTTTCGGCCTCATGTATCCGGCACTGACCGTGTTAGTGCTCCGGCGCACCCCTCCATCGGTCAAGGGGAGCGCCATGGGGGTGTTCACGAGCTTTTTCGACATTGGCGTGACGGTAGGCGCTTTTTGGGCGGGGTTCAGCGAATTCTGGGGATTTGGCGCTATTTATCTCAGTTCCGCCGTGTTGCCGGCAGTGGGACTTTTGCTGTTCACTGTTGCTTACGCATCGAGAAGAGACGAGGCTTCATAGAGCCCGCCGGAGGCCTGTGCGCTATCTCCGCGCCGGCTTGCGCGCTTGGCCGTTGTGGCGAGGTATTGTTCCCAAAGCAGGTCTGCTTCCCGTGATGTCTTTACGGCGTTATCCACATCCCCGAGGGCCATAAAGCGCAGCGCTTCGTCACGCTTGAGTCGGACAAGTTGTAAAAAGGCTTTTCTCGCTTCCCTTTTGTTTGTCCGTTCATCACGTTTCAATTGAAGAACCTCCCAATCGGTCATAGGGTTGTTGCATCTTCTGAGCCTTCCCTGGTGTAAGGATACAACTCAATTCTCGTAGGAGGGACAGGAAAAGACAAAAATAATATAATCATTCTAAATGTAGCATTTAATGTAAATTTATTCAAGGTTTTAATGACAAATACTTTGGTGGGATTTGGGATAATTCTGCGTAATAAAGAGAAGGAGGGCTGCCGGTCGCCCCTCCTTCTCTTTGTTACAAATGGTTACATTCAGTTGTCATAATGAATCCGAAATGAAACCCCCTGTGGGCCCCCTATCAATAGAAGGTGACGGCGGCGCCGATCATGCAGGTGCCCAGCCCCAGCGATTCACCGGCCAGCATGGCGTACGTGGCGGCAAAACTTGCGCATCGGGCGGCGCCATGGTAGGGTGTAATTTAGCATGAAAAGCGGCGGCGATGGGGGGACATCAATGAGGTTTGTTGCAGTCTTGGCGATTATTTTCGCGTTGTATGGGTTGCTCCACTACTGGATCGGTCTCCGGGGATGGCAGGCCTTCGGCCACTGGGTCCCTGCGGGACAGGGATGGACATATTGGGCCACCCTCGTCCTGCTGGCTGCCGCCTACCCGCTCGGGCGGATCACAGAGGGCAAGCTGCCCGCATTGCTTACGGAGGCGATGATCCGGCTGGGCGCTTACTGGCTGGGGGCGTTGATTTACATCGTCCTCCTGCTCGGGGCGGTGGAGGCGGTGCTTGGTCTGAACCGGCTCCTGCACTTCCTGCCGCAACACTGGCTGGCGGCGCCGCAGGCGGCGGCTCGGGCGGGCATGGTCGCCGTCGCCCTGATCGCGGCGATTGTCGCTTACGGCGCCTGGAATGCCCGGAACCCGGAGGTGGTCCGCTATGAGGCGACCATCGCCAAGGACGCCGGAGAGATGAAAGAATTGAAGGTGGCCGTCGTCTCGGATCTGCATCTGGGACTGCTCGTACATAACGGGCGGCTCACCCGGATGGTCGAGTTGGTCCAGGCCATGGAACCGGATCTGGTGCTCTTGCCGGGCGATGTCATCGATGAGGATCCCGGCGCCTTTTCCGAGCAGGAGATGCAAAAGACCTTCGGCCGGCTGAAACCGCCCCTGGGCATCTATGCCGTGCCGGGCAACCACGAGTATATCGGCGGCAAGTGGGAAGAGATCTTTACCCATCTCGAGGCATCGGGTGTGCGGGTGCTCCGCGACGAGACGGTGACAGTGGGCGGCGCCGTCACCATCGTGGGCCGTGACGATCTCTCGCGGGGACGCTTTACCGGCGAACCGCGCAAGGAACTGGACGAACTGATGGCGCGCGTCAATCGCGCCCAGCCGGTGCTGCTGATGGACCACCAACCCTTTCACCTGGAGGAGGCGGAGAACCAAGGCGTCGATGTGCAACTCTCCGGCCATACCCATCGCGGGCAGTTGTTTCCCGGCAGTCTGATCACTGGGCGTCTCTACGAGAACGATTGGGGGCTCTCTACACGGGGGGCGATGACAGCGGTCGTATCCTCCGGTTTCGGCACCTGGGGACCGCCTATCCGGGTGGGAAGCCGCGCCGAAGTGGTGGAGTTGAAGATCCGCTTCACCGGTCCTGCGGGGGGAGGGGCTCTTCCTCTGTCGGCAGATAAACAGTGAACACCGATCCCTGACCGGGAACGCTGTCGGCGGAGATGGAACCGCCCTGCAAGAGCGCGTATTCACGGGCGATGGCGAGGCCGAGGCCGGATCCGCCGGTGCGCCGCGTCCGGCTCTCATCGATGCGGTAAAAGCGGTCGAAGATATGGGGCAGGTGCTCCGGGGCGATGCCACAGCCGCTGTCCCGGACGGCGATGGCGATGCCTCCCGGCCGGACCTGGGTGTCGACGGAGATGAAGCCGCCGGGGCAGGTGTGCCGGAGGGCGTTGTGCAAGAGGTTAAGAAAAATCTGAACGGTGCGGTCGGGATCGACATAGAGGAGGGTCCCGGCCGTTTCTCTTTCTGCGGTGACGGTAAAGGAGACGCCCTTTTGCCGGGCTGCTGCGCTGAAGGATTCCTCCAGCCGTTCCAACAGGTCCCCCACATAGAGCCATTCCTTGCAGAAGGAAAGTTGTCTCGTCTCCGCCTTGCTCAATGCATGGAGGTCGTGAACAAGGCGGTTCATCCGCCCCGTTTCTTCCTGGAGTGTTGTCAGCGCTTCTTTGTCCCAGGTCGCGACGCCGCTTTCCAGGGCGTCGAAGAGGCTCTGGCAAACGGCGAGGGGGGTGCGCAGTTCATGGACCACATCGGCCTGCAACTGCCGGCGTAGCCGCTGGTCTTCCTCCAAGCGCGCGGCCATGGTATTGAAGTCTGCCGCCAGTTCACCCAGTTCGTCGCCGCCGGTCAGGGTGACCCGGTGGCCCAGGTTGCCCCGGGCGATACTGCGGGCCGCTTCGGCGAGCACGCCGATCGGTTGGATCAACCGATTGGAGATGAAAAAGGCGATGATCAGGGCGATGATGGAGGCAATGATCACCGTTCCGACCTGGCGGATGACAAGGGGCACGATGAGGAAGTTGCGGGCCGTTTCCAGGAGGCTGTTTTCCTTGGGCAAGAGCCGCAAGAGGCCGATGCGGCGGCCGTCGACCTCGAGAGGATAGGCTGTCGCGTAGCCGGCATGCGCTCCGGCAAGAGTCGTTCCCTCGGGGCCGAGGACGATTTGACCGGCGCTGTCTTCGACGATGACAGTCCAGGTGCCTCCGCCGGGAACGTTGACGAAAGGTGGCGGACCATGGTCCGGGTCTCTCTCAAACTGGCGCGGGAAGCGGACCACCAGTTCCCGTGGGGTGACGGCCTCTTCCGTCAGTCCTTCCAGGTCGCCATGGGCGCGGTAGTGGGCGGTGATCGCCACCCCGGCGGCCTCGGCGAAGGCATCGCGGAACTGGGCGGTGAACCGGTCGAACGAAAGCTTGCTACCCGAGGCGGTGATTGCCAGGTTGAGGCCTGCCGTCAAGAGGATCAGCGCCAGAAAGTAGAGGAAAAAGCGCTTGCGCAGCCTCATCGCTGCTCTCCAAAGCGGTAACCGATACCGAAAACCGTTTGGATATAGCGCGGTTTGCCGGTGCGGTCTTCGATTTTTTTGCGCAGGTTGAAAATATGGGTGTCCACGGTGCGCTCGTAGTTTTCAAAGGCCTCGCCGATAGCGCCTTCTAAGAGTTGCAACCGGGTGAAGGCGCGCCCCGGCTGCTTGGCCATCATGGCGAGCAGGCGAAACTCGGTGGCCGTCAATGGCACCTCTTCGCCCTTTTTCAAGAGGCGGACACCGTCGATGTCGAGGGTGAGTTCACCGAGATAGAGGACCGACTGGGGGGCCTGAGCCAGCGACTGCCGCCGGAGGACCGCCCGGATCCGCGCCACCAGTTCGCGCATACGGAAAGGTTTGACGATATAATCATCGGCGCCCTTTTCCAGACCGTCCAGCACGTCCTCCTCGCCGCCGAGGGCGGTCACCATCAGGATGGGGACTGCGCTCTCTTGACGGATGATTCGGCAGATCTGGATGCCGTTTAGTTCGGGGAGCAGGATATCGAGGAGGATCAGATCCGGTTTTTCCGTCCGGAAGCTTTGCAACGCCGCCAGTCCGTCGCCGGCCTCACTGACGGAGAACCCTTCGGCAGCGAGAAACTGGGCCGTATGTTGCCGGAGCTTCGCTTCGTCTTCAACGATCAGGATACGCGTCACGGTGGTTCATCCTTTCTACAAGGACTGCCTTTGGGGTCAACGTTCTTTTTAGAGCGAGGAAAATCCTTCAAGTTTGGACAACATTGCGTTGAAGGAGGGCGGTCATGTCAAGGGTTTATCAAGATGAGAAAAGGCGCTTCACTTAGGCGAAGCGCCATGTTTGTTTAATTTTTTTTCAAAAAAGGAATAACCAAAATAGCGTCGAATACGTTAAACTATATATAGCCGAGTTCTGGTCGCAAGGGAGACCGCTGACCAGTGCTCAGGAAAAATGTGGAAAAAGGAGGTGTACGCTCAATGGAAATGTACAGCCCCACTTTTAACGTCGCCCACATCCTGGCCTTTTTCTTCCTGTTCCTCCACATTCCTTTCTACTTCGTCCTGAAAGACTAGTATCCCTATGCACTAATCCTCTTTGGCCATTTGGCAAAGCTGTCGACAAGGCGAGCAATGACATAAGTGACGATAAATCAGGGGGGCGACTCCCTGATTTGTTTTTTTGCCGGTGGCGCCGCCGGATATCTTTGTCTTGCCAAATCGTCTAAAGAATGTTCATAATTAATATAACGTAGGAAACCGGGGGATGCGGCATTCTCCCTGTACGCCTTGAGGGAATGCAGGCGCGAAGATTCGGAGAGGTGCGATGACCGTGTCAGGGATTCGAGGGACGGCCTTTCGCTTCTGGCTCGCCTTGACGGCCTTGAGCCTCGCCGGGATTTTGGTGATGGCCGGGCATTTCATTCGCACGGAACGAGCACAGTTGGAAGAGGCGCTGCGTAATGAGGCGTTGGCCGGCGCCAATCTGTTGGCGAGCGCTGTCGGACCGGAATTGCCAAAAGGGGACGTTGAGCGGATCAATTCCCTGGCCTGGGCGCTTCTCAACCAGCCGAACATCCAGTATGTGCGCGTCCTTGATGCGAACGGCCATGTGGTGACCCAGCGGGAAAAAACACACTATGTGGCGGATGTGCTGATCGAGCAGGTGCCCGTGTTGGACCTCGACAAAAACCTCGGAACCGTGGAAATCGCGGTGCGGATGACAGACCTTCGAAAACAACAGAAGCAACGATTCGACTATTCGGCGGCAGTCGCCTGCCTGGCTTCGATCGTAGCGGTCGCCTTCTCCGCCTGGGTCAGCCGCCGACTAACGCTCCCCCTGGTGCGCTTGCGGGAGGCGGCGCGTCGTATGGCTGACGGCGATCGGACGGTTTGCGTCCCAGAGGCAGGGACGGAGGAAACAGCTGCGTTGGCTGTCGCCTTTAACCAGATGGCTGCGGCTGTGGCTGATCACCAGGCGTTGCTGCAGGAAGAGATCCGCAAAGCCACAGCGAGCCTGGCGGAAAAGGTGGAGACACTGGAGTCGCTGGACTGTATCTTTCGGAGCGTATTGGCGCAAAACACGCGCCGGGACGAGGTGATCCGGACGATTATCGCCCACATCCAGGCGCGTGTGCCGGCGGAAGCGATCTCCATCGCCGTGTGGGAAGAGGGAAAGAAGACAGCCGAGTTTTACATCTGGGAGTCTCAGGGAGCGGGGATCGTGTCCGATTCGATTCCCCTCGATCAAACGCGCTTGTTGGCAGTGGCGGCGGAGGGACAGTTGCGGATCTGCGCAGATCTGAGCCGGGAGGCGATGAGCCCGCAAGAGGAGGAACTGCTGGCCTTGGGGTACCATTCGACGGTGTATGTTCCCCTGATGGCCGGGGAGAAGGCCTTGGGCGCCATCATTGTCAGCAGCCGGGAACCCGGTTATTACACTGATGAGACGGCGGGACGCCTGACCGAGATGGCCCAGGCCGTTTCTATATCCCTCAACAACGCCAATGCCTATGCATCGCTGAATAACGCCTTCTGGCAGATGATTAAGACCCTCTCCCGGGCGATCGACATGCGCGACGCCTATACGGGTGGGCATTCTGAACAGGTGATGCTCCTGTCGCGGGCGATTGCCCGCCTGGCGGGACTTTCCGACGGGGAAATCGAAACGATCGGCATCGCCGGGCTGCTCCATGATGTGGGCAAGATCGGCATCCGGGAAAGCATCCTGCAAAAGCCGGGACCCTTGAGCGCCGACGAATTTGCCGAGATGAAAAGCCACTCGGCCATGGGCGCCGAACTGCTGCGGCCCATCGGGCTGTTCCGGAAGGTGGCCGATATCGTTCATTACCACCATGAACGCTTTGATGGAAAAGGCTATCCCCTCGGACTTCGCGGTGAGGAGATTCCGATGGCCAGCCGGGTGATCGCCATCGCTGACGCGATTGACGCCATGGCCAGCGATCGCCCCTACCGCAAGGGATTGCCGCCTGGTGTCATTCAGGAGGAACTGCGCAGGCACGCCGGGTCCCAGTTCGATCCCCGGCTGGCGGAGATCGCCATCGAGCATTTTGATGAACTGATGGCGCTGGTGCTTCGGACCACTGATCCGGCGATGTAAAAAAGCAGCGGGCTATGCGACGAGCCCGCTGCTTCCGTTTTTTACGCTTTCTCCCCGTCCTTTTCTTCGCTAGAGAAGAGCCGGTGCTGGTCCAGGGCACACAGCAATTGATGCTTTTTCACCGGCTTTTCGAGGAGGGAGTCGCAGCCGGCGGCAAGGCAGCGTTCCCGGTCCTCCGGGAACACGCTGGCCGTCAGGGCAATGATGGGGATGGGAGGGGTTCCCCGGTCTGCTTCGAGGCTGCGGATTTCCCGGGTGGCCTGGTAGCCGTCCATCACCGGCATGGAGATGTCCATCAGCACAAGGGCATAGGATTTTTGGCTGAACTTGGCGACGGCTTCTTCTCCGTTTTCGGCCACGTCGAGCCGGTAACCGGTGCTCTTCAGATAGAGTTGCACCAGCAGGATGTTGACGGGGGAGTCTTCAACGAGCAGAATGTCGACGGGAGGTTCCTGGGCGGTTTCTACTCGTTCCCCTAGAGCCCCTGCCGTTTCCCCTAGATTCCCTGTTGTTTCTCCGGTTGTTCCCTCTATTGTTTCCCAGTGCGGGTGGCTTTGCCGTCCGTCCAGGCCCGTCGCTTGCTCCGAGCTTCCCGCCGATTCTGTGAGACGGCTCTCCACGGATACGGCGGGGAGCAGGTGAGGCGGCGGAAGAGCGACCATGCAAGCGGTGAAGGTGAAGGCGCTGCCTTTTCCCGGTTCGCTGTCGACCCGGATCTGCCCGCCCATCAGTTCGACGAGGCGCTTGCAGATGGCGAGGCCGAGGCCTGTTCCCCCAAATCGCCGTGTCAATGAGGCGTCGCCCTGGGTAAAGCTGTCGAAGATTTGGTCCTGCCACTGCGGTGGGATGCCAACGCCTGTATCGACGACGGAAAAGCGCAGGTGGACCGGTTGACCGGATTGCAACACCTCCGGGTCAGCGACTTCGATGAGGAGGGAGACGGCGCCTGTCTCGGTGAACTTGATGGCGTTGCCGAGGAGGTTGAAGAGCACCTGGCGGAGGACGCCGGCGTCGCCCAGCAGGAGGCGAGGGACATCATCGGGCAGTTGCGCCGTCAGTTCGAGGCCTTTTTCCTGGGCGCGGGTGGAGAAGAGGGTCATCGTATCATTGACCAGGTTATCCAGGTAGAATTCAACAGGCTGCAACGCCTGTTTGCCTGACTCGATTTTGGACAAGTCGAGGATGTCATTGATCAGCGCCAAGAGGTTGTTGCCGGCGTCGCGGAAGATGTGGACGAACTTTTTTTGCTCTTCATTGAGCGGTGTCTCCCAGAGCAGGTCGGCCATGCCGATGATGGCGTTCATAGGGGTGCGGATTTCATGGCTCATATTGGCCAGAAAGGCGCTCTTGGCGCGGTTGGCCACATCGGCTTCTTCTTTTGCCAGTAGTAAGGCCGCCTGCATCTGCCGGCGCTCTTGCAGTTCCTTTTCCAAGGCTAGGGTTTTGTGCTGGATCTCTGCTTCCATTTCACTCGTCTGAATGATGATTTTGCCGGTCAAGGGGCGCAGTAGTAGGGTGATCGCCAAGACGCCGAGGACGATTAATCCGAATATAACGCCGGCGAGCAGGCTGATCTGGACCCGGATGGGAGCGTAGAACTCGTCGGAACTCATCATGACCAGGATCGCCCAGCAAGTGTCCGGGATCGGACCGTAGGCGATGATGTTGTGAGGGGCCAAAAACAAATGGGGATTGTAAACGCCGCTTTGTCCCTCGACCGCTTTCAGGAGTGCCGCCCCGACAGGGGCTTTTGTGTCAATAGGGAAGGGAGAGGGGAGGGGCGCCTCGTGAAGGTTGAACAGACGCTCGCCCTGCCCTCCCCGGACGCGCGCGAGCAAGACTTCCCCCGTATCGCCAAGTCCCGCCTTGTCTTCCAAAATCCGGCGCAACCCGTCCAATCGGAAGATGACCGTATCGTAGCCGAGCACGTCGCCGGTCGCTGCGGTGATGGGCGCGCTGACGAGGAGGGCGGGCGTGCCTTCGATCAACGCGGGGCCGTGGATGGTCGGACTGCCGCTGTTGTCTCCCGCGATACAGGGGCATTCCTGTGGCAACGGGACGCCGACTCGGACCACCGGTTGTCCATCCCGGTCAAAGCGGGTGATGCCGATGACGCCGGCTTCCGGGTTCAGGGCTTCTTTCAGCCGTTCAGCCGTATACACGGCCAGTTCCTGGCGGCTGATCTCGCCGTGATAGTAGGCGGAGAGGCTTTTTTTGATTTGACTGCGGCTGGTCACCTGAAGGGTGACCTCGCGGCCCCTCGACAAAAACTGTTCCAGCACCATGGTCCGGGAGCGGAGCGCCGCGACCAGTCGCTGCTCGGAATCACTTTGCAAGTGATTATAGAGGGGGATGATGCTGACCAGGGCGATCAAGATCCCGATAGTAAGGATCCCCAGGGCCGAATAACCGATGATGTTTTTTTTAAACTGTTCCGGCTTGTCCAGTCTGACCATGGCATGGATCCTCCCGGTCGATATCGCTGGACGACGAGTGAAGGGGAAATGCGCATATATAATGATGATACCAGTGAAACCAGGGGGAAGGAAAGGAAAAATGCAGGAAATTGACGCTTTGCTGGGGCTGGTCCGGCATGGGGGAACCGGGTCTTGATATGGGGCTGTTGGAAGACCTTTCATCATTGACATGAGACCTGATTTAGGGTATTATAGTTAGCATGCGCCGCGCTACGGAAGCCCTGAACTGGGCAACCGTTGGATCGGTTCCCACCGTATTCCGCTTTACTTTTGTCTATTCCATCGATATACTATTTTTATGTAGACCTACGGAGAGATGGCCGAGTTGGTCGAAGGCGCACGATTGGAAATCGTGTAGGCGGGCAAAACCTGTCTCGAGGGTTCGAATCCCTCTCTCTCCGCCAGCAACTACCCGGTAACCGGATCCATGTAACCTCGGTTGCCTTTTCTACGTGAAGATTGGCCGTGCTACACGGGGCGTTAGCGGTGCCTTGTCACCCGCAATCCGCTACAGCGGGGTGGATGCCCGAATTGAGGGCCTGACTTGTGGGGTCTGGCTTCTGCAAGTGACGTTGAAGATTGGGTCCTGCGCAACGGAAACCTATGAACCCCGCCAGGTCCGGGAGGAAGCAACGGTAAGTAGGCCCTTTCGGGTGCCGCAGGGGAGCCTGGTCTGAGTTAACTACAGGGGTAACGCCCGGAAGCCAGTGTTCGAAGTCGGGTGCACGGCCATAATTATATTTTGCAGTTGTATCGGTAAGAAAAGATGGTGTAAGCCATCTTTTTTCTGTATGTAAGCGTAATGCCAGCTGGGTCGCCTCGGCGGACCGGCGGAGATGTGGGAGGATGTCATGGCCTATCTGGCGCTATACCGGGAGTGGCGACCCCAGAGCTTTCAGGAACTGGTCGGCCAGGAGCATGTGAGCCGGACCTTGCAGAACGCCATCGCCTACCAGCGGATCGCCCATGCCTATCTCTTTTGCGGCCCCCGGGGGACGGGGAAGACGACGACGGCCAAGATCCTGGCCAAGGCGCTCAATTGCAGCGGCCATGGCCCGGTGAGACCCTGCAACGACTGCCCTAACTGCCGCGCCATCAACACGGGCGCCTCCCACGACGTGCTGGAGATCGACGCGGCGTCCAACCGGGGCGTCGATGAGATCCGCGAGTTGCGCGAACAGGTCAAGTACGCGCCCCAAGAGGGGAACTTCAAGGTCTACATCATCGACGAGGTCCACATGCTGACGACGGAGGCCTTCAACGCCCTCTTGAAGACGCTGGAGGAGCCGCCGGCCAACGTGATCTTTGTGCTGGCCACGACAGAGGTGCACAAAATCCCGGCCACCATCCTCTCCCGCTGCCAGCGCTTTGACTTTCGCCGCCTCGGCATCAACGAGATCGTCGACCGACTGGAGCGGATCTGCCGCCATCACGAGATTGCGGCCTCTCGCGAGACGCTGTCCTTTATCGCCCGCAAGGCCGAAGGGGGCATGCGGGACGCCCTGGGGATCCTCGATCAATGCGTCTCTTACGCCGGAAATGAGATCAACAGCGGCGACGTGACGGCCATCCTGGGCGCTGTCGCCGACGAGATACTCTATGAAATGACCCAGGGCCTGGCGGAAGACCGGCTCTCCGATGTGCTGATGCAACTGAATGACCTGATCAACCGGGGCAAAGAGGTGCGGCCGCTGACGCGGGATCTGATCGAGCACTACCGGGACCGGTTGATCCTGCGGACGGTGCCGGGCGCCGCCGATCTGGCGGACATGCCCGACGACATCGCCGCGAAGGTCAAGGAGACAGGACACGTCTACAGCGCGGCCGACCTGCAAGCCTGCATCGCCCTGTTGAGCCAGGCCGAAAACGACATGAAGTGGACAACCCATCCGCGCATCCTCCTGGAGGTGGCCTTTGTCCGCATCGCCCGCCGGGAGTGGGGGAATGGGGCGACCGGCGCGGTTGTCGGCGTAGCCGCTGGAACAGCGATGGCTGGCTCTGCCCCTGGCACAACGACAGCGCTGAGCCAAGGCCCGGGCGCCGGCAACGCCCCGGCGGCGTCACTGTCACCGGCTTCGGGTGGGGCCGTCGGTGCTGCCGACATGGAGATGCGCGCCCTCCGGCGGCGGGTCGAGAGCCTCGAGGCCAAGTTGCGGGAGATGCAGCAGGTAGTCGAGCACCAGGGCGCGGCTTCCGGTGAAAAGCGCCCCAGCCCTTATTCGGAGGCGCCCCGGCGCGCAAACCCTCCAATGCCCTCCGCAACCATCCCCTCACCGGATGAGGAGACAAAAGCGGCGGCCAAGCCTGCCGAAGCGCCGATCCATTTTGACCAGGTCAACGCCTGCTGGCCCGATGTGCTCGCTGCCGCGCTGGAGCGCATCTCCCCGTTGAAACGCTCCATCCTGCGGGGACAGACGCGTTTGGCTGGCGTTGAACAGAACCGGGTCGTCTTGGTCCATAACAACACCCTCTATGACCAGCCCAACGATCCGAAATTGAGCGATGTGGTGAACGCCCTCAAGGAGGAGTTTTCCAAGGCCCTGAGCAGGCCGGTGTTGATTCAACTCTGCCATGAAAGCCAGTGGACGCCCAAAGGGGAACCGCAGCAGCGGCAAGGGGGGAACCGCCCTCCGGCGCCGGCGAAGGCGGCGGGATCAGGCGGCGTGTCCCCGCCCTGGGCCGATCCGACCTATATCCGTGACAAGGTTTTTCAAGACCCCAACCTGCCTGTGGAATTCGACGACGATGACACGTTGGACGGACTGGAATAGGACAGCGCAATAGAAAAAGGCCTGGAGGCGATGATCGCCCCCGGCCTTTTTCTATGAAACCGGACGGAAGTGGAGCTACCGGAACTGCAACCAGCGTCGGTTGCGCATGGTCCAGCGGATTCCCAGACGGGCCAGGTTGTACATGATATACCCCCGAAGCCCCATGGGAACCAGGCGAGCCAACAGGCGTCGCTGCATCACACCACCCCCGGCTTAGCATGCCCCGTCAAGAAGGTGTTCTTTCTTCGCCCTTCTCTCCGACGAGCATCTCTGTGCGGACGGGACCGCGCGCCACATCCGGCGTTTCCTCGAAATCGTCGGGATTGAGCCCCTCCTTGAGTTCCAGTTCCAATTTCTTCGCGTCGGGGGCGATTTTGCCGTCTTCACGACCGCTCATCTGTGCATTACCTCCATTGTCGTCATCGTTGCCGTCGTTGTGTTTTCGCAAGCCCTTCTCGTCTTCGTCGTCGCGCCCACGTCCATCTCAATGTGCGCGAAAAGGTCTGAAAATACGCAAGGACGCCGGAAAATCACTGGGGGAAAACATTGACAGAGCGGTATGGATCCACTATACTTCACATAATCTTAAAATGCTTAACAGAAATTTAACGCGAGCATAGCCTGTAGTACCGGATGTCAGCAGGATAAGCGCCACCGCAATCAACCGGAATACCACAGGAAGGGGGGGAGATAGATGACCTCGTGGATTAACACGGACCTTGTCCTCCTGGCCGTTGCCATCACGGGGCTGCTGTTCGCGTTGATGCAACCTGCGCCGAGATAACAAGGGGAGGGGTATTTATTTTAGTACCCAGTCGGTAACACTGCCGCGAGACCGGGACCGGTTTGCGCGGCAGTGTTATTTTTTGCGGTCCGGCGCTTTATATTGCTGTTGAATTGTGGTAAACTACTGACGCCAAACGCTGGGAGGGGGATTGCCGATGTTCGGGAAAATGGGCGACATGCAAAAGATGATGAAACAAGTGCAAAAGATGCAACAGGATATGGCCAAACTCCAGGAGGAACTGGCCGAGCGCACCGTCGATGCCACCGGGGGCGGCGGAGCGATCAAGGTGGTCGCCAACGGGAAAAACGAGATCCTGTCCATCACCATCGCGCCGGAAGCCGTTGACCCCGATGACGTGGAGATGCTCCAGGACCTGATCCTGACGGTGGTCAACGAGGCGCTGCGCAAGGCCCAGGAGATGGTCAGCCAGGAGATGTCCAAGGTCACGGGCGGTCTGAAGATTCCCGGTATGTTCTAATCGATGCTCTATTATGCGGAACCGGTCGGACGGCTGATCGAGGAACTGTCCAAATTGCCGGGGGTGGGGCCGAAAACGGCCCAGCGGCTCGCCTTTCATCTGCTCCATGTTCCGCGGAGCGAAGCCGTCGCCCTCGCCAAGGCCATCGTGGAGGCCCATGACAAGACCCTCTACTGTTCCGTCTGCACGAACCTGACCGATCGCGACCCTTGTCGGATCTGCGGCGACGCGAACCGGGACCGGGCTGTCATTTGTGTCGTAGAGGAGCCTCGTGACGTGGTGGCCGTCGAAAAGACGCGGGAGTACCGCGGTCACTACCATGTGCTCCACGGCGCCCTGTCGCCCATCGAGGGCGTCGGGCCGGAGCAGCTGCGGATCAGCCAACTGATGGCCCGGCTTGCCGACCCGGAGTTAAAGGAAGTGATCGTCGCCACCAACCCCACTGTCGAGGGGGAGGCGACAGCGGCCTACCTGGCGCGGCTGATCAAGCCCATGGGCGTCAAGGTGACGCGCATCGCCCACGGTCTGCCGGTGGGCGGCGACCTGGAGTACGCCGATCAGGTGACGCTGCTGCGGGCGATGGAAGGCCGGCGCGAATTGTAGAATTGACAACCGGCCTGAAGGCGGAACGAGCGCCTGCAGCCGGTTTTTTGTTTTGCCTCTTTTTCCCTTTTCGTTCTGAAATGGCGGGACAAGCGTAGATTGGGTAGTGGGAGTCCCCTGTTCGCTCGGGGCTCCGCCGCAATCTGAGAAAGGGGAGGGAGAGACCGGTGAATCTCACGACGGAACAGTTGGTCCTGATCGGCGCCGGTGTGTTGCTGCTCATGGTGGCCGGCCATTTCTTCTGGCGGCCCATGCGCTGGCTCTTTACATTGGCCTTCAACTCATTGCTGGGTGTGCTGATGCTCGGGGGAACGAACCTGCTGGGCGCGCCCTTCGGCCTGACCCTGCCGTTGAACCCGGCCAGCGCGCTCATCGCCGGTTTTTTGGGCATCCCGGGCATGCTGCTCTTAATAATGTTGAAATATTTCATGATCTTGTGAATACTTGCTATATCGCGACCCTTTCGCTATAATTTCTGTTGGGAATCCCGGCGGGCATCGGATAGATCCGGATTTTATTTGAAACAATCCTCTTTTTTTTGCGCAAAAAAGAAGGAGGAAAAAGTCGGGTGTCGAATAATTACCCCCCTAAATCGAATTTGGGGCAATTTTGAATTGCTCTAATATTCGATATATTTGAATATTCCATCTGAAAGGGGAGCGTTACGCTTGTCCAAGGTCATGCAAACGATGGACGGGAACAAGGCTGCCGCCTATGTCTCCTATGCGTTCACGGAGTGCGCAGCCATCTACCCCATCACCCCCTCGTCCAACATGGCGGAGTATGTCGACGAGTGGAGCGCCCAAGGCAAAAAGAACATCTTCGGTCAGACGGTGACTGTTGCCGAACTGCAATCCGAAGGTGGCGCCGCCGGGGCTGTCCACGGCGCGCTGTCGGCGGGTTCACTGACGACTACATACACCGCCTCCCAAGGTCTTCTTTTGATGATCCCCAACATGTACAAGATCTCCGGCGAACTCCTGCCCGGCGTCATGCACGTGTCGGCCCGCGCTGTGGCCGGCCACGCCTTGAGCATCTTTGGCGACCACTCTGACGTCATGGCTTGCCGGCAGACCGGTTGGGCCATGTTGGCCTCCGGCGGCGTCCAGGAGGTCATGGACATCGCCGGCGTCGCCCACCTGGCGGCCATCAAGTCCCGCGTGCCCTTCCTCCACTTCTTTGACGGTTTCCGCACCTCCCATGAGATGCAGAAGATCGAAACCATCGATTACGCCGATTTCGCCAAGCTTGTCGATTATGAGGCCATCCGGGCCTTCCGCAAGCGCGGCCTCAATCCGGAACACCCGATCGTCCGCGGCACCGCCCAGAACCCTGACATCTTCTTCCAGGCCAAAGAAGCCTGCAACCCCTACTATGAGGGCGTTGCTGACATCGTGGCCGAATATATGCAGGAAATCAGCAAGCTCACCGGCCGTGACTACCTGCCCTTCAACTACTATGGCGCCCCCGACGCCGATCGTGTTATCGTCGCCATGGGCTCCGCCTGCGAGACCATCGAAGAGACCATCGACTACCTCCTGGCCCGCGGCGAAAAGGTCGGCCTGATCAAGGTCCGTCTGTACAAGCCTTTCTCGGCCAAGTACTTCTTCAACGTCCTGCCCGCGACGGTCAAAAAGATCGCCGTCCTCGACCGTTGCAAGGAGCCCGGTTCCCTCGGCGAACCCCTCTTCGAAGATGTGCGCACCCTCTTCTACGACGCCGATTGCAAGCCTGTCATCGTCGGCGGCCGCTACGGCCTCGGTTCGAAAGAGGTGCTGCCCGCCGATATCAAGGCCGTCTTTGACAACCTCAAGGCAGATGAGCCCAAAAATGGCTTCACCATCGGCATCGTCGACGACGTCACCTTCCTGTCCCTGCCGACGGGCGAGTTCATCGACGCCTCTCCCGAAGGCAACATCCAGTGCAAGTTCTGGGGCCTCGGCTCTGACGGCACCGTCGGCGCCAACAAGCAGGCCGTCGAGATCATCGGCGACCACACCAACATGTACGCCCAGGCCTACTTTGCCTATGACTCCAAGAAGTCCGGCGGCGTCACCGTCTCCCACCTGCGCTTCGGCAACAAGCCGATCAAATCGCCCTACCTGATCCACAACGCCGACTTCATCTCCTGTTCCAACCAGTCCTACGTCTACAACTACGACCTCTTGGCCGGGCTTAAAACCGGCGGCGTCTTCCTGCTCAACACCATCTGGTCGCCGGAAGAGCTCGATGAAAAACTGCCGGCCCGCATCAAGCGGACCATCGCCGAGAAGAAGATCCGCTTCTACATCATCGACGCCGTTCACATCGCCAAGAAGCTCGGCCTCGGCAACCGGACCAACATGGTCATGCAGTCGGCCTTCTTCAAACTGGCCAACGTCATCCCCATCGAAGAAGCCGTGCAATACCTGAAAGACGGCATCAAAAAAGCCTACGGCAAAAAAGGCGAGGCCATCGTCGCCATGAACGCCGCCGCCGTCGACCAGGGCATCGAGGCGCTCGTCCCGATCGATGTTCCCGCCGCCTGGGCCGAAGCCGCCGATGAAGCCGCCGCTACGAAAGACGTGCCGGCCTTCATCGAAAAAATCCTCTCGCCCATGAACGCCCTCCAGGGCGACAAGCTGCCGGTCAGCGCCTTTGCCGACGCGGCGGACGGCTCCTTCCCCGTAGGCACCTCCCAGTACGAAAAACGCGGCGTCGCCGCTTTCGTCCCCGAGTGGATCAAGGAAAACTGCATCCAGTGCAACCAGTGTTCCTTCGTCTGCCCCCACGCCGCCATCCGTCCCTTCCTGCTTGATGCCGAAGAACAAGCCAAAGCGCCGGCCGCCTTTGAAACCATCAAAGCCATCGGCGGCAAGCAGTTCGAAGGCCTGACCTACCGTTTGCAGGTCACGCCCCTCGACTGCCAGGGCTGTGGCGTCTGCGTCAACACCTGCCCGGCCAAGCAAAAGGCGTTGGCCATGAAGGAACTGGACAGCCAGGTTCTCGTCCAGCAGCCGAACTGGGACTTCGCCACCACCCTCGCCATCAAGGACAACCTCTTCAAGCTCGACTCCATCAAGGGCAGTCAGTTTGCCCAGCCCCTCCTCGAGTTCTCCGGCGCCTGCGCCGGCTGCGGCGAAACACCCTATGTCAAGCTGATCACTCAACTCTTCGGCGACCGCATGATCGTGGCCAACGCCACCGGTTGCTCCTCCATCTGGGGTGGCAGCGCGCCCTCGATGCCCTACTGCACCAATAAGGAAGGCAAAGGGCCGGCCTGGGCCAACTCCCTCTTTGAAGACAACGCCGAGTTCGGCTACGGGATCCACCTGGGTGTCAGCAAGATCCGCGCCAAGCTGGCCGATCTGGTCCGCGAAGCCCTGACCCTGGACATCGACGCCGCCCTCAAGGCTGCCTTCAACGAGTGGCTCGTCGGCATGGACGACGCAGAAGCCTCCAAGCAGGCCACCGCCAAGATCCTGCCCCTGCTCGAAGGCCAGTCGAACCCCCTGCTGGCGGAAATCGCCGACCGTAAGGACTACCTGATCAAGAAGTCCCAGTGGATTTTCGGCGGCGACGGCTGGGCCTATGACATCGGCTTCGGCGGTCTCGACCATGTGCTCGCCTCCGGTGAAGACGTCAACGTCTTCGTCATGGATACCGAAGTCTACTCCAATACCGGCGGTCAGTCCTCGAAAGCGACGCCGCTGGCTGCCATCGCCAAATTCGCCGCCGCCGGCAAGCGAATGAAGAAGAAAGACCTGGGCATGATGGCCATGTCCTACGGCTACGTGTACGTCGCCCAGATCGCCATGGGCGCCGACATGAACCAGACCATCAAGGCCATCAAGGAAGCGGAAGCCTACAAAGGGCCCTCCCTGATCATCGCTTACGCTTCCTGCATCAACCACGGCCTTAAGTCCGGCATGGCCAACAGCCAGATCGAGATGGCCCGCGCCGTCAAGTCCGGCTACTGGCACCTCTACCGGTTCAACCCCGAACTCAAGGAAGAAGGCAAGAACCCCTTCCTCCTCGAGTCGAAAGAGCCCTCCGAGTCCTTCCGCGACTTCATCATGAGTGAAGTCCGCTTCAACGCCCTCGTCCGCTCCTACCCCGAACAGGCAGACCTGCTCTTCGGCAAGATGGAGCAGGACGCCAAAGAACGGTACGAGATGTACAAGCGACTGGCGTCGTTCTAAGGGTTTTGCCCGGAGAGTGCTCCGGGAAGTTTCCCCAGGCAACCGTCTCAGGCAACCGTTGCTCGACTGACGCGAATCGGTAGCTGATGAAAACCGCCCCTTGCGAGATCCGATGTAGGATCAGCGAGGGGCGGTTTTTCTTGCCGTTACCGAAGGAAACCCTCAATCCGGTTGTGGGTTCAGGTCGTGCAAAAAAGGACTCATCCGGCTCGGTGCTGTATCAGGGATTGGCGCGGTCGGTCGCGCTACGATCGGCCTGTTCGAATCGGTGACGAAACAATACCATTCCCGGGAAGTGACCGGTGACATGGAGATCGCCAGCCTTGCCGGAAACATCAGTGAGTTGAACGGAGAGGCGTACCTGCACCTGCACGTCACCTTGACGGACGCCACCAACGCCGCCTTCGGCGGGCATCTCTCGGCCGCCACGATCAGTTGCACCGGGGAGATTATCATCGACGGGATCGATGGTCATGTGGATCGAGAATTTAATGAAGAGATTGGGCTGAACCTGTTGAAATTCTAGATTCTAGCGGTACCGATGACTTCGTTGCTTATGGTGAATCTCGCCTTTCTGTTCTCTTTGTGGAAACAGAAAGGCGTTCGTTTTCCCAACTAAAATCCGTCAATTATGAATTCAGCCGCCGAGCTTGCAACGTACAGATCAAACTGGTAATCTATCGTTGACTGGAATCCAATGTTTCACTACAACTGGGTGACATAGCCACCGTATTGCTTGATATTTTTTCACTAGGGGCATCTCCCCCCTAGTGTTTTGCGTCCAAAAAGGCTGTAAAAAAGAGAAAGCCGTCGGATTAACGGGCATGAATTGTCAATGGGCGGGAAAAATACACGCTAGCGGAGGTGGTGACCATTTCCGGCACGGAACGCCAACGGGTCGTCGAGGCCTACGTGGGCGAGTATGCCAGCGGAAAGAGTGAAAACGCCGTCAACCGCGCCCTGGAACTGCTGGCGCAGGGCCGTCAACCGGTGACGATTGTCGACCTGGACATCGTCGAGCCTTTCTACACCCTCCGGCCGATCAAAAAGGAACTGGAGGAAAAGGGGTTGCAGGTGGTCGCCTGGGAGACACGCGCCACCATGGGCCTCGGTGAGGCGGGGACCCTGATCCGGGGCGACATGCTCTGGTCTTTGCGTCGCGAAGGCGACCTGGTGCTGGACATCGGTTACGGCGTCGAGGGCTCCAAGACGCTCAACCTGCTTCACGGCGCTCATGATGACCAGGACCTGCGCATCATCGCCGTCATCAACGCCTCCCGGCCCATGACCTCCTCTGTCGAGGAGATCGTCGACCATGTGCGCGGCCTCGGGCCTGTTCACGGCCTGCTCAACAACACCCATCTGGCGGAGGAGACGGACTTGGCGATCATCCGGGAAGGGGCGCGTCTCGTCGACGCCGCCGCCCGGGAACTGGACCTCCCGGTGGTGGCCACCGCTGCCGATGAGCGGTTTCGGGGGAAACTGACGCCGGAGGACGTGCTGGGCCAGCCGGTGCGTTTTTTGCAGCGCTTCATGCCCCGGTCTTTCTGGTAACCGCAGTTTCAGAGGAGGGGCCAATCGTCGCCCGAAGCATTCGTGCGACGACCCAACATACACGTTTCAGGAGGTGTGCCTGACCTATGGCAGACAAGCCGATTCAAGGCGAAAAGCGGATGTTCATGACCGGCAACGAGGTCTGCGCCTACGCGGCGCTGGCCGCCGGCGTGGACATCATGTACGGCTACCCCATCACGCCGCAAAACGAGATCATGCACTACTGGACGCGCCTGGCGCCCAAGCACAACCGGAGCTTTTTGCAGACCGAGGACGAGATCTCAGCCGGTTTCACCACCTGCGGCGGCGTTCTCTCGGGCAAGCGGGCCTTTACGGCCACGGCGGGCCCCGGCAACACGCTGATGCAGGAGCCCATGTCCATGGCTGAGATGATGCGCATCCCCGCCGTCTTCATCATCCAGCAGCGGGGCGGCCCGTCGACGGCCACTGTCATCTACTCCCAGCAGGAAGTGACGATGACCTGCTACGGCGCCAACGGCGAGGGCCTGCGCGTCGTCTACTCGACGGCGAATCACCAGGAACTCTACGACTACACGATCAAGGCCTTCAACACGGCCTGGAAATACCGCTTCCCCACCTTCGTCCTCGGCGACGGCTACCAGGCCAAGATGCGCGAGTCACTGACCATGTATGACCCGGAGCTGCGGGGCATCAAGATGGTTGACACCTATCCCCTCGTCGGCCTGCCTGGCAAGGCCGGCGCAGACCGCGACCCAGCCCACCTGCGCAACACCTACAACACGGAAGAAGAACTCTATGAAGTCGTCAAGGAACTGGTGGCGACTTACGAAAAATTTGCCCCCGAGATCGTCGAGCACACGACGATGGAATGCGATGACGCCGAAGTGGTCATCCTCTGTCACGGCATCGTCTCCCGCGCCGCCGTCGAGGCCATCCGCGAACTGCGGGCCGATGGCGTGAAGGCCGGCATGTTCCGTCCCATCACCTTGCGCCCCTTCCCTGCCGAGCCGCTACGCAACGTCGTCCAGAAGGCGAAAAAGCTGCTCATCGTCGAATCGGCGGAAGGGCAGTTCGCCCGACTGGCGCTGCCGTCTCTCTACGGCCTCACCACGCCGATGGAGACCATCTTCAAGCCGGGCCAGGGCATCACATCCGACGAAATCGTCAAGAAAATCAAGGCCATGGCCTAAGGGGAGGGTGACGCGATGACAACGGCGACTGTATTAGAACCGAAAATGCCCAAGTGCTGGCGGCAGGAGACAAAACCGCACAAGTTTTGTCCCGGCTGCGGCCACGGCGATATCTTAAAAGCCCTGGGGACCGCCATCGATGAGCTCGGCATCCAGGACCGCGTCGTCTTCGGCTGCGACATCGGCTGTTCCCTTTTGTCCTGGGACTTCTTCAACTGTGACGCCATCCAGACTCACCACGGCCGCACGACGCCCGTCATGACCGGCATCAAGCGCGCCCGGCCCGAATTGATCTGCATCGCCTACATGGGCGACGGCGGCGGTTACGCCATTGGCGCCCAGCACCTCGTCAACGCCGCCAGCCGCAACGAGAAGCTCACCGTCATCCTGGCCAACAACGCCCAGTACGGCATGACCGGCGGCCAGATGGCCCCGACAACCCTGCCGGGGATGAAGACGGAGACATCGCCCTACGGCCGCGACGTGGACGCCACAGGCAACCCGACCCTCGGCCCCGAGATGGTCGCCGCCATCACGCCCGCCTCGGCCTATGTGGCCCGGGGGACGATGGCCAACATCCCGCAACTCACACGGATGATGAAAAAGGCGCTGCAAAACCAGATCGACGGCAACGGATTCTCCTTCGTCGAAGCACTCTCCGCCTGCCCGACCAACTGGCGGATGAACGCGGCCAAGACCTGGGAGTTCGTCGAGAAGGAAATGACCAAATACTTCAAAGTCGGCGAGCTGAAAGTTCCCGCCGCCAAGCAGGAGGGATAACCATGGCCAAAGTCGTCAAAATCGCCCTCGCCGGCGAAGGCGGCCAGGGCGTTCAGTCGGTCGCCGAGATCCTCACCGAGGCGGCCAACGAGGAAGGGAAGGAAGCCCTCTACATCCCCAACTTCGGCGTCGAACAGCGCGGCGGCGTCTCCATCGCCTTCGTCCAGATTTCGGACAAGGAGAAGGTGGGCTCGCCCAAGTTTGAGAAGGCGGATATCGTCATCGCCCTCTCCGACCGCGCCATCCGCCGCTGCGCCCAGTATGTCGACGGGAACACGGTCTTCGTCTATGACACCTTCATCGAAGGCGTCGAAGACGACCTGCCGAAAGGCGCCAAGAAGGTCATCGGCATCCCGGCCATCGACACGGCCAAGAACGAACTGCACCCCCGGGTATTCAACATCATCATCATGGGCGCCGTTGTCCGCGCCACCCACGTCGTCAGCGAAGAGCGCGCCAAGCAAGCCCTGGAAGACAAGCTGGGCTACAAGTTCGAACAGGACCCCAAACTGCGCGAGTTGAACTACCGCGCTCTGGAGCGGGGTATGCAACTGGTGGAGGGGCAACTGTAAGATTGCACCGCCATAAAGGGGACGGAAGCGACGAACGTTGTAGCGTGAACCGTCACTGCAGGTGAATCCGACAGGGTGAGCCCATGGGATTACCCGTCAGGGTAGTGTGATTTGACTCCACCGAGAAGGAGGTACGTCTTCCGTGGCTGAATGGAAAGTTTATACGATTGAGAGCGGCAAAGGGCGCCACAGCGTGTTCCCCGGCCTCTGCAAAGGCTGCGGGCTCTGCATCGAGAAGTGCCCGACCGATACGATCACCTGGTCGAAGAAACTGGGCGTCTACGGCACCCCTGCCGTCGAGGTGCAGCAGGACCCCGCCTGCATCGCCTGCGGCATCTGCCAGCACGTCTGCCCCGACTGTGCGATTGTCGTCGAGAAGCTGAAGCCGGAGGAGCAGAAAAAGCCGAAGGCGTAGGGTTGGTGGATAAAAAAGGAGGCCCAATACCACTTGCATTGGGCCTCCTTTTGCGCTATAATACCTTTTGTCACGTGGGGGTGTAGCTCAGCTGGGAGAGCGCCTGCTTCGCATGCAGGAGGCCAGCGGTTCGATCCCGCTCATCTCCACCAATTAAAGTTTAAGGTAGTTCATCCTTTTCGGGATGGACTTTTTAATTTTTCGGGACAATAGTTTTTCTTTTGATTCAAATTTTTGTAACTGTTACCCAACACAATTGTTTTTGCGGACTAAAAACCCCATAACTTCCTTGTTCGAGATAATTTTGTTATGTATGGAGAAGGATGGCGCTTTCTTTTGAAAACAGTGTAATCGACTTATAGCAATGCCGCTTTTTGTAGCTTCAAAGACACACCCGATGATCCGGTTCCCGGACTTAGTCGGAAACATTATTCGGGAATACTATGGATTGGATTTGAAGAGCAGAAGGCCCACCAATCCTTTCGAACATTGGTTATCGGAACTATTTTCTACGATACAAAGAAGAACTATTAGTCTGCCTAATTTTAGGGGGGCCGTTGATTATGGTCTATACGAGATGCCGGAACATTATTTTAAGAAACAGCCGACTTAAAGGAAAAATGATGTACTAGAACTGTTTGACAATGGGAACAATTCTGATATAATATAATCGATCATAGGATAATGTCTTTCCAGCGTCATCCTTGAAGTAGGGCTTTTCCGGCACTGCTCATGATCGATAGAAAGCTCGCCTTTTTTGGCGAGCTTTATTTTTTGGTACGCCCGGTGGGCACCTCTTGATCAATACGCGGGGAAGGGAACAGTCCGAACATAAGCCAGAGGAGCAGAACGGCCAGCAGCATAATGGTAAGCCGTTTCAGAATCTTTCAAGAGCGATTCGGGGTACGCTCGCTTCGGGGTCGAACGCTTGTGCCTGCCATCTCCATCCCCCCTTTAAATTCAGGGTATTATTGACAGTTAAGAATAAAAATACTATGCTGTGCATACCACCTCATATAGTACACGCAGTACGCTCATGGGGTCAGTTAGAATGTGTTTACTAACAGGGTTCTCGCGGCGGGGGTGATCTCGTGTGGTATGACGTAGATCTGCGTTCACCCGTTCCGGTCTTTCAGCAACTTTTCGATGGGATCAAAGCGGCGGTAGCCAAAGGAATATTAGCGCCCGGCGATCGGTTGCCTTCCGTCCGGGAATTGGCGGCGCAGATCATGCTAAATCCCAACACAATCGCCAAGGCCTATCAGGCGTTGGAACGCGACCGTGTCATCGAAACGCTGCGCGGTCGAGGGACCTTTGTGGCAGGGAGACATACACGAAGAGCCGTCACTGACGCAGAGAAACAACAGGTGGTGGAGGCCCATATCCACCGGTTGCTGGTGGAAGCCCACTACCTGGATATGGACGAAGAGGAGTGTCTTCAGCGTATTGCAGCGGCGGTGCGTCAGTGGCATCGCTCACGTACCGACCGCTAGCGTCGGTGCGATAGCGGTCGGTACGCCAGCGGCTGTAACGCGAGCAGCCGGGGATGGCGAAGAAAGGGGGGCGGACCGTGGACTGGGCCATTGAATGCCGGGAATTGACGAAAACCTTTCAGGACTATACGGCGGTAGACAAGGTCAACCTGCAGATACCGCAAGGAATCGTCTACGGACTGCTGGGACCCAATGGCGCAGGCAAGACGACCTTGATCCGGTTGTTGATGGGTATTTTTCGGCCCACTTCGGGAACAGGCGCTATCCTCGGGCGGTCCATCACCGATGAGACCGGCGCGGTAAGACAGTCCGTCGGTTATGTGGCCGATGTTCAGGACTATTATCCACAGATGACGGCAGAAGAACTGTTGGACTTTTGCCGCGGCCTCTATCCTTCTTGGGATCGGGACAAAGAACGCTGGTTGCTCAAACAGTTTCATGTGCCGATGGGGAAATGGATACGCGCCTTTTCCAAAGGAATGAAGACCATGCTGGCCTTGACGATCGCCCTGTCGATTCGACCGCAGGTGCTCATCCTGGACGAACCGACCAGCGGTCTCGATCCGGTGATCAAACGTATGTTTTGGCAACTGGTCCTGGAGGAGACGGCTGCCGAGGGGATGACGGTCTTTTTGTCCACCCATCACCTGCGAGAACTGGAACGGTTCGCCGACAAGGTGGGGGTGCTCTTTGACGGGCGACTGTTGCAGGAACAGTCGATCGAACAATTGAAAGCCTCTAGCCGGAAGCTTCAAGTAGTTTTTCCTGCGGGTTTTCCGGAACCGCTGCGCCGGTTGCCGGAGGTTCTTTCAGTGGAAGCGCGAGGGCGCGTCTATACCATCGTCGTGGCGACGCGGTGGGAGCAGGTGTACCAGCAGGTGCAGGCATATGAACCGCTGTTCGTCGAGACGCTGGACATGGAATTGGAAGAGATTTTTCTCTATTGGATGTCCAAGGAGGGATACGGCGATGCTTGGCGCCATGTTGGCTAGACTCGGTTGGCATCCGGTGCTGGCGCGAAAGGAGTGGCGGCAGCATCGCCTGCTTCTATCGTTCGTTGTCATACTGGCCGTTTTTTTCCCCTTGTCCTTCGCTTTCGGAACGCCGGTACAGAACGACCCCTTTGAGATCAGTGTGAACGAACACTATGAATTTCTCGATGGCACGGTGATGTCTACGCCTATCACATACATGGGCTGGGTGGGCACCCTAGTCGATATCGCTCATGGAAGTAATTATCCATATATTTTCCTAATCATGGCCGCCGTCGCGGCGGGTACTCTGTTGCTTGCGACAGAGCGGGTTCCCCACACGCTGGCTTTTCTCGTCACCCTTCCGGTGAGTCGACGGCACATCGGTGCCACCAAGTTCATCCTTGGCTGGCTGGCGATCACAGCCATGACGCTGCTCATGCTCCTGGTTTTCCTGTGTGCCTTCTTGCTGCTGCCGCCGGAGGTGCGAATCGATAACATGCTGGCGGCGTTAATCTGGTTCCTCCGTGTGACCTTAGTTCTGTGGGCCGTCTATGGCGTCAGTTTTTCCATCGGGACGATCACGGGCAGTATCCAGGGCACCCTGGCGGTGACGATACTTGTCTTTATCGGTCCTGCCTTTTTCTCGGGGATCATCGGCGACTTTCTCGTGCTCACCGGTTGGGCGCCATCCCATCCGGCGGAACGTCCGCTGCGCTGGCTGAGTCAGTGGCTGACGCCCTTTCACTATCTTCCCGCCGATGGTTCGGTGACGGAGGGCGCCGTTCCGATCATCGCCGGTATGGCCATCGTTGCCGTCGCCTCCTTTTTGGGAAGCATGAAGCTTTTTGAACGGAATGATCTGGAACGAACCGGTGATAAGCTTCTCTTCGGGGACGGCAAAAAGTTGCAGCGCCTGTTCATGCCGCCCTTTGTCGGTCTCACTTTAACCATATTCACGGCCAATGTGTTTCAACTGAAAGGGCAGACGGTCATACTCCTGTTCGCGCTGTTTTGCATCCTGGGCGAGCGGGCGGTCCTGTGGGGTCAACAGTGGCGGAGACGGCGCTTGGGGGAGTGATGCGCAAAAGAGCGCTAAGCCGGTACCGAAAAAACCCACTAAACGGATGGACCGTTACAGGGATGATCTTCGGCTGCTGAAAGATCAGTTGCCTTTTCTTTTCCTATGATAAGAGGATCTCTGGAAGTACTCTTTCGTCCAGCAATGGACACCAGCAGATGTGGTGGGGGAGACTCCCCAGTTGGAAAAGGAATGCTTCGGCTATCGTCTTCGCTGTAACGGTGGTATCGCCCGATAAAGAAGGACGGCTCGTCTGTGGGCCAGGTTGTAGAGAAATGAAAAGCCCTTTCGCGGCGCTTATCCGCGAAAGGGCTTTTTTTACAAGAAAAAGCACACCAAAAATCTTGTATGTTCAGATGAATATAAATTATGTTTACCGCAAGTTATATTACGCTTGCAAAGGACTTAAAAAACAAACAGCAATCTTTAAAGATATAATATATGAGAAGGAACAATTGCAAACTAATGGAAAATTATTTGACCATAGCGAAAAACTAAGAAGAGAAAAACGGTAGAGTACAGAATTCGCTTTACACACAATACAACCGTGCGCAGATGGGACAGGAAATAGCACTACAGAAAGATATTGGAAGGGGTAGTTGCTTTGCAACAGGAATCGCAGTTCAATCAACGCAAACCGTTTCGTCTAGTGAAGAAAAAAGCGCTCACATCTCTAGCTCTCTTCATTTTGTCATGGTTCTGCCTGTTCTCCTGGTCCGCTTTTCTGAATCCGGCGGATGCCGAAGCCGCAGTCGATGTGGCAGTCGATAACGGCGCCAATGCCTTCCCCGGTGACAAGCTCGCTTTCACCGTCAATCATGCCACGACGGCTGTTTTAGGAAGGACGGAGACACTGGAGATCCGCTTGACCAACCAGTCGCCGGACAAGTGGGCCTACAACATGGGGATCGAAGCGATCCTCCCCGATGGCATCGAGATCGCCCAACTCTCCCAACACACAGCCCCCACGACAGTCGAACTGCTGGACACCAGCGAAAATCCCGTTGACGGAAGGCAGCGGGTCTTTTGGAAAGACGTGAAGGAACTCGCCCCGGCCTCCGGCGGGAGCGGCGAGGAGTTCCGCTTTTACATCACCGTCAAGGTCAGCGAAAACTACCGCGTCAAAGCGCCCGGTCCCGTCGATCCCGAAAACCCAGACGCGGAGGTTCCGCCAGTCCTCCAGCCGGTCCAGTACGGAGAGAACCTGTTGCCGATCATCAATGTCTACGCCAGCACCGACGCGCGCAACTACTACTACGACCAGAACCACCCGACGAATACCCGAACATTGCAGACGTTCACCGTCGTCCCCTTCAAAATGATCATGAACACCAGCCACAGGGAAGAGGTCAAAGGGGCCGGCGCCGATTCGAACGACAGCGACATCTGGCACAAGTTCCCCTTTACCGTTCAGATGATCGCCAACAGCCGTGACGACATATCGAACATCTCCCTGAATGCTGACATGAACGGCGCCCTGCGGGTGAACGGCATCCCGGACGGCTATTCGGTCGCTCCCGCGTCGATTGGAATCGATAATAACCGGAACCAGGTGCGCTGGGATAATCTCACCATCAACAGGGGAGAAACGAAGACCATCACCTTTTATACAGCCGTCTTCAACAAGTGGATGCAGAATGGGCATGAAAACAGCGGCGCCATCATCCCGGACGGCGCCTTGATCGACGGCAATACGCTCCACTACGGCGTCGAGGTGAACGGCCAAGCCTATGGCGGCGACCTGTCTTTCAGCGTTACCGCCAAAGACATCCAGATCAGCCAGTCCTCTTTGAAAGATGACGGACAGAACCGGATCGGCTACGGCGACCGGGTGATCACCCGGATGAGTATCCGGACCAACCAGTACTACCCGGTAACCGCCGTCGCTCTTCAAGAATCCATCGGCGACGGTCATACCTTCCTAGACAGCGCCTACAATGGAACCGGTTATCAGGTAAACGCCCCGGAGGGCGCGCCGCTCAACGTCACCAATTTCACCGGCGACGATCAGAAAGACGGTTTCGGGAAGAATGAACTTCAGTGGGACATCGAAGCGATTCCCGCGAAGAGCCTCGTCGGCATCCAAGTCGACAGCGTCGTCGACAGCCATTGGACCGTCGCCTACAACAGAAGGCCGTTGAACGCGAATGACCAGATCAGCGCCAGCAGCCGGATCGAGGGGACTTCCCAGCCGGGGGGGCCGCTTGACGGCGGACAAGGCCAGACGTGGACGGCTGCCGATAGCGCCGGCTCCAGCATCTCGACGAAGGCCCCAGCCCTTTCCGAAAAAATCACCGCCGTTAACGGCCAAGCGCCTGCGCGCGATGACCAGGCCGCCGTGACCGTCGGCGATGTGGTCAACATCCGCCTTACCTATGACGCCAGTGGGATCCGGGTCAAACAGCCCGGCGTCATGGTCTACAGCTTCCTCCCCGACGGCGCCGAACTGGCCGCCATGGACGAGCAGGGAAACATCTCCGATGCCAGCCTGTCTGCCCTGGCCCTTAACGGCGTTTCCCCCGGCTACGCCAGCGGCATCCGGGCGCTCGTCTGGAATCTGGGAACATTAGATGAAACAACTGGGACGCTCTCCGTCGATGTGCCGGTCCGCATCCGCAACAACCCGGCCGTCGTCAACGATAAGGGCGAAGAGAACCTGGCCAAGCTCTCCTTCCTCAATTCACCGGGACAGGCCCAGAGCGCCGGCGCATCTGTAAGGTTGAACTATGTGGAACCTAAATTGCAATTCAGCCGCACCATCTACCTGAACGACGGCGGCGCCCTCACCCCCGTCGGCGCGAATGCCGCCGTCACCGGCGGGGCAAAAGTGACCATGGAGATCAAACTGACCAGCACGGGAACGACAACCGCCTACAGCGTCAAGTTTGTCGATACCTTGCCGGAGGAGTTGACCAATCCCCAAGGGGAAAACGGCGCTTCCTTCAGCCGCAGCGGCGCTGAACTCACCTTCGATTGTGGCGACCTGGCGTCCGGTCAGGAGAAAACCTTCCGGTACACCGCCGATGTGGTCGACACCATCGGCGCCCTGCGTCCCATCGCCACAACCGGAAAAGCGAACTTCAGCAGCAGCGTTGCCGGCAGCGGTCGACAATACGAGCTTTCCGAGCCCGGCGCGCCCTACTCCAAGCTAGCCGCCCAGACGGCGACGATCACCAAGACCTTCGTCGATTCCGCCACCGGCCATGATGACGACCTGCGCATCGGCGACTGGGTTGTACATAAGATCGAGATCACCCTCCCGGACAAAACCTGGGCCTACAACAGCGTGGTCAAGGACATCATCGACAGCAATCAAAGCTTTCTCAACGCCTACACCGGGTACGACATGTCATCCCATAGCGGAAGCGGGAGTCCCGCTGCCGCGTTTTCCGGAAACACCGTCACCATCACCGGCATCCCCGCGATCAAAGGACCGGGTGTCGCTTACACCTGTTTTATCAAGACAAAGGTCATGGACCTGAGCGGACAGCAGACCCAAACATCCCATGCCACATTCGATTGGGATGACAAAACGGCAGGAGGCGTCAATCACCGGATCACTTCGGCGGACGTGGCCGTCACCGTCAAATCGCCGATGCTGCAAATCACCCTGAGCCCGGGCGCCGGGAACATGGTGGAAGGGGATAGCCGGTTATACACCGTTACCATCAAAAACCGCGGACAGAACATCGCCTACACCTTTCAACCGACCGTCCAAATTCCGTTGAACCAGGGCTTTTCCCTTACGGACTGCTCGGAAGGAGAATACGACGGCAGCGCGAACCGGCTCACCTTGCCGATTGTTGCCCAACTCGCCCCGAATGAAACGAAGACCTACACCTTTACGGCCAAATTGAATCAAAAACTGGGCGCCGGCCTTTTGACAAGTATCACCGCCTCGACAGGGGACTACTACACCAACGACAGCGCCAAGGCGGCGGAGGCTTTAGGTACGCCCCCCGATAAACAAAAACTGACCGCCCTGAACGCCGCCGCGAATATCACCATCCCTTCAGCCACCATCACCCACAGCATCATTGCCACAAGCAACGGCAGCGTCCTCAACAAGATCCGCCCCGGCGACACCGTCACTTACAGAATCACCCTGACGGCGCCCAAAGGCGTTTGCCTCTATGACGGCAAGTTGGTCGAACGACTGCCAGAACTGGCCAAGTTTCAAGTGATCGAATCGCCGCCTGGGACGACATCCAGCGGAACCGAATTGACCATCCCCGTCGGCGATCTGACGCAAACGGATAACGGCCCCCAGACCGTCGAGGCCATAGTGACCCTTCGGGCCAGAACGGATACAACCTTCACCGGGACGTCGCAAACCATCACCGCCTATGCCAAGGCTTCTTGGCAAATGGCTGCCGCTGGCGTTGTGCGCAAAAGTCTCAACGAGGTTTCTGTGCCCCTGGCGGTCATCCAACCGAATCTGACCATTTCCTTTCTCAACAAGGGGAATAACCGTTTTGCCGATGGCGTCGATACCCTTCCCATCACCATCCGGGTAAGTAACACAGGACAGTCGACAGCATACGGGAGCACCTTCCATGTGACGATCCCGGCCTTGATCGAGGTATCCGGCCTTTCGGGCGGCGGCGTTCAGGACGGCGCAAACATCACCTGGAGCGGCAATGACATTCCTGTCGGGGCTTCCCAGGATTACACCTTCAACGCCCGGCTGATCCCCACGGCCGGTTCCGGCGCCAGCGGCATCCGCCTGGAGGCGAAGGTGGACAGTTACCAGTCGCGGGAAGTGGGACTCTCCCCGGCGGTCACCTACGCGCCGGCGAACGTCAAGGATACCCATGACCTGTCCGTGCAGGATCTCCAGGCTGTTTTAACCATCACGGACACGACCAACGGCGGCGACAAGACAAAAGTGCGCCCCGGCGACCAGATCACCTACGAGTTGACCATGACAGCGCCCATCCAGACGACGGCCTACAACGCCGTATTTGATCCGGGTAACAGCGTCCTGGTCGAACAAGAGATCCTTTCCGTAAAAAAAGGCGGGATGGAGATCGCCCCGCTCAATTCTCGCTATCCCCTGGGAAACCTGTCCGGAACGGCAAATACCGTTACGATTATCACCCGGATAAAGACGGAATCCAACTTCGCGACGACCCAGTATGCCAGTTCCCTGAAGGCCAATGTCAGTTACGAGACGGCCCCGTCGGGCGGCCAGTCGAAAGTCCAAAACTCCAGCACGGTCACGATCAGTGTCGTGCAGCCGAAGCTCACTCTCAACCTGAACCCGGATAAAAGTGTCTACGAGGCTGTCTATGACTCCATCCAGCTGACGGGACAGTTGCGCAATGTGGGCTTGAGCCCCGCTTATGACATCGAGGTCAACCAGACCGTAACGGACTTCGTGTACGGCGGTGGCGGCAACGGCACGCCAAGCGGCGCGCAGGGCAGTTGGAACTTCCCGAGCCTCAGCAGCGACGATGGACAGCGGGACATGACCTTCACCGTCCAGGCCGATGATCCCGCCATGCCCGTCACATCGGTGCGCAAGGCGGCCCTCGAAGTGAGCCGGTACTTCTCGCGTCCCGATGGCGATCGCAAGCAATACGATCCCCTTACGGCATCAGTCGACACGATCATCGGCGGCAATCACGCCATCGACATCACCGGCCCTGACGCCAAAGAAGCGGAAGCGGCCACCAGCGTCGATTTCCGCTACCTCTTGAAAAACACAGGCGCCGGTAAGGACCGGTTCCGCCTGACCGTAAATGTGGGGGACACCATTCCCTATGACGCTTCTCTGACCGGTGATGGACAGACCATCGCTCGCGGCAGCGGCGCCAACGGGGTGTGGACCTGGAGGGAGATCGCTGCCCCGCACCAGTCCGTCGGCGGTCCTGAGATCGAGTTGAACGGGGGAGAGACGAAAGAACTCACCCTGACGATCACCCTGCCGGAGCGAGCCAGTCTGGGCGAAAAACTGGTCACCCTCACCGCCCGGGGGGCGCTCAGTGACAAGCGTTATGACGCCCAGACCCGGATCAACGTGACCGGTCAGTCCCTGGACGGGTGGACGGGCAACCATCCCCGTGATGCCTGGCGCTTACCCCTGCTGGCGCCCGGCGAAGCCCTCAAGTATTCCGCCGTCACCGCCATCAACGTAGATCAGGTGAAAGCCGAGTACCAATTTACCGCCGGCGGGCAGAACCATTCGGTGGAAGTGCCCTTGTCGTTGCAAAACGGCGCCACCTATCTCGCCGATCACCAGAAACGCTGGGCCAATGTCACCACCCATCTGCCAGATGACATCCCTGCCGGTGAGGTTTTTGTCACCTTCGCATCCTACGACCAGAACGGGGTGCTGTTGGAAAGAGAAGACGCGAACAGCCCATCGAAAGGCGATAACCCCTTCACCGTCTTCTCCGGCATCGACATCACCGGTCGTGTCACCCGCCCCGATGGCGCCGCCATTCCCGGCGCTGCGGTGACCCTTGCCGATGTGTCTGGGACTGTGACCACCGGACAGACCACGGCGGACGGCGGCGGAAACTTCCGCTTCTCGAATGTTCCCGCCCGCATCTACCGCCTGACAGGGGAACAGGCAGGCTTTAGCCGGAAGGAACTCTTTATCCGGGCCGTGCCGGAAGATCCCGGCATGAGCGCTGTCAACGCAGACATTGTGCTCTCTCCCTTCCAGTTGGCCTTGACGGCCAATCCGATGACGGTCTTGGGAGACGGCGTCTCCGTTAGCCGCGTGCAGGCAGTCATTACCGACGAGCAAGGCAACCCCCAGCCGGGCATCGCCGTCCGGTTTGAGGAACTCCATGGGGAAGGCGCCTTCCCGCAGGGGGCGACGGCGGTCACCGGCGTTGACGGCGCCGCGGCGGTTAACTTTCTCGCCGATAAAATTGAAGGGATTGTGACACGCCACTACTCGATCCGGGCGACTGCCGCCCACTGCGGTCATGCGGACGTGGTTGTCTCGACTGTCCCGGCAGCCATCCGGGGTCAGCTGGTAGACGGGCAAAACCAACCGCTTTCCGGAATGGAAGTGACCGTTGCCAAGGACTTCAACGGCGACGGGACCGTCGACTTCGCTGCTGCCACCGCCACGGGCCACGATGGCGGCTATCTCCTCGGCATCACCCGCTATCAAACCCGCTATGACCTGGAACTGCGCGTCCGAGCAGAAGTCCCCGGCGCAAGCCGCCTGTTCCGCATCGGTCAGCCGGCTGCGGTCGCCGAAGCCGTATATGGGCAGGACCTGTCGATCTTTGACGCTGCCAACAGCCTGGGCGGGTACGTGGCATCCCTGGCCCCAGGTGGGAGCGAGAGCTTCCTCCCGGCAGAGATGAACGAAAAACTGAAGGTTTACCTGCGCGACGCCGGCACTGGCAATTATACTGAGGACAGCCCGGGACACCGGCGCAGCGCAGCTGTCGACGCCGGCGGCGGCTTCTCCTTCGGACAGGTTCCCGACGGCCGCTATCTGGTTGATGTCCGCTATGAACTGGAACCGGGCACGGAGATCACCGTCAATAAAGATCGCCAGGGCCGATTGCCCGAAGTGACCGTCAGCGGGAACGGCCGCGCCGTTTTCGTCAAGACCGTCCTCGACTTGCTCGGCAAGGTCTATGATGTCAACACCAATCAACCGATTCAGAGCGCCCAGGTGGAGTTGTACTACGCCAATACGGAAAACAACGTGCACAACGGGTATACGCCTGATCAACGGGTGAACCTGCCGAGACACAACTATTCAAACTTTGGGGAGAACGCCAATCCGCAAGCCAGCGGGAGCCAGGGAACCTTCGCCTTCCTCGTTCCCGGCGGCGCCGATTACTACCTGAAGGTGATCCGCCCTGGCTATTTCGACTACACCAGCGCGACCATGGCGATCACCGACGCCACTCTGCGCACCGATGTTCCCATGCTTCCCGCTGACCCGCAGACATCGGAAGTCTCGGGCGGTCAGTCAGCATCTTACCGGTATACCCTGAAGAATCCTTCCGCTGCAGAGGATTACTTCCGGATCACCCTGTCCTCGCCCTATCCCGTCGAACTGAAAAAGGGCGAAGAGACCATCGCCCGGGGAGAATACCATGCCGGCCAGTGGACGTGGACAGAGATCGCAGCGGAATACAAGGTGATCGATGGGAGCCAGCGGTCCCACCTGATTGTTCCCCTTCCCGGAAATGGAACGGTAGAGTTGACCGCCGTCGTCACCGTTCCTGTGGGAACTTCTGCGACGCCCAACCAGGCGATCACCCTGACAGCCTCGACAGTTCAGGTCAATCGCGCGGAACAGGACAACATCCGGGTCATCGAGCGGGACACCTATCAGAAGGGTGACGCCGTGGCGGTCCGCGAAAAGGCGCTCGACGGCTGGACAGGCGCAGGACAGGCGCAGCCCTTCAGCGAGCCGGTTCTCGGACAGGGAGACGCCCTGATCTTGTCCGCTGTCAGCACCGTCAACGCCGACAAGGTCATCGCTGAGTACCAGGCTGCCGGTCAAACCCAGCAGGCGGAACTCGCCCTCGTCAACGGCGGACGCTTTGTTAACGATGGCTATAAGCAGTGGGAAAATCGGACACACCGCCTGCCGCAAGACATCACCGCTGGACAATACCGCGTGACCTTCACCGCCCGCAACGCCGGCGACGCCGTCATTCAGACGGAAGCTGCCCCGGCGCAGTCGAACAATACCTTGACCGTCCTCACCCAGGTCGATCTGGTGGGACGGGTGACGGCTCAGCAAGACGGGACGCCCTTGGCCGACGCGGTGGTGACGATTCGCGACGATGGCGGCGTCACCAGAGAGGTCCGGACCGATGCGGGCGGGAATTACCGCTTTGTTGATGTGCCGACGACCCACTACCAGCATGTCGTGAAGAAATCGGGGTACAAGGTGGAGACTCAGGAGAACGTCCGCGTGCTGCCGTCTACCCCCGGACAGCGGGAAGTGGTTGTCAATGCCCAGTTGGTCCGGTTCCAGGCGCTGCTGCAGGCCAACCCCGAGTCGATCATCGGCGACGGCAGGTCAGAGGCGATTTTGACGACCACCGTCCGCGATGAGAACGATCAACCGGTTGCCGGCGTTCCCGTCCGCTTCAGCGCAGGAAGTGGCTCTTTCCCCGACGGGCAGGACGCACAGACCGGCAATGACGGCAAGGCTTCCATCCGGTACCGTTCCTCCCAGTTGGTGGGGACGGAAGCCCAGCGGATTCCTGTCACCGCCGTCGTAAATGATCCCGAAAAACGGCTCTACGCCGAATCGCAGATTTTTATCACCTTCGACCCGGCGGCGATCCAAGGGATCGTGACGAACCAGTCGGAAAACGGCCCTGTGCCGGTCGCAGGCGCCAAGGTCCGCGTCTCCAAGGACTTTGATCATGACGGGCAGATCGACTTTACCAGCGAGATGATCACCGGCGCCGACGGCAAGTACCACATCCTCATCCCCAAAGGCAATGAGGACTACGATATCGAGATCATCAAGCCGGTGCGGATCGGCGGCGTCTTGCGGGAGGTGGCCTTCCCGCAGAAAGTCGCTGTCGGCAACGTCAGCGGTCACGGAGACCAGGCGTTCAATTCGAATAAGACCGCCACCGGCGTCGTGCAGAGCAAGACCACCGACGGCCAGTCTGCGCAACCCCTTTCCGCCGAAGTTCGCGCGCGGACGAAGATCTATCTGCTCAACGCAGCCGGCCAGTATGTCCTCGGCGACAATGGCCTTCCCAAAGGGTTCACCCTCGACGCCAACGGCGTCTTCAACGCCGACGCGCTCCAGCAAGGGGCCTACCGGCTGGAAGTCCGCATGGAGGTCCCCGATGAAAACGGGCAGGCCCGTGAAGTGGTGCTTAACCGGAAAGCCAACGGGGAACTCCCCCGGATCGAAGTCGCCCAGGACGGTCAGATCAACATCACGGAGGAACTGATCGACCCCTACGGCACCATCACCGACGCCGTTACCGGACAGGTGGTGACCGGCGTCCACGTCACCCTTCGCTTTGCCAACACGCCGAGAAACATCGCCAGCGGGCGGACGCCGGGAGGGCAGGTGGTCCTGCCGCCGCTGGTTGGATTTGCGCCCTCCGACAACGCCAACCCGCAATACAGCGACAACTTCGGCAAATACGCTTTCATGGTCTTTGGCAACACCGACTACTACCTGGTCGGCGTCAAAGATGGCTACCAGACCTATACCAGCCCCACCATCTCCGTCAACAGCGATATCGTCAAGTGGGATTTCTCCATGACCCCGTCCGGAGGGGGCGGCGGTGGCGGTGGCGGCGGCGCGAGCGGTGGTTCCGGCGCTGGTGCTCCCGGCGCCCCGCAGGCAAACAACAACGCGCCCACAACGCCAGCGGTGACAGAGCCGGCGACAGGCGGTATCGACCAGCCCGCTATCGCCATCACCAGCGATCGACCGGCCTACCGGGAAGGCGACCCGATCCGATACCGGGTCGACTACCGCGTCCCCGCCGGAAGCGCTACGGCAACGATTACCGTGACCGTTCCCGATGAAACGGAAATCATCGATCCGGCCGGCGGCGCCGTCGACGGCAAGCGCATCACCTGGACCGTGGCAGCAGGCAAGCCTGCCGCCACAACGGGCGCCCTCCAGTATACATTGAGGGCTCGGGAGAGCGTCCTCACAGAAGCGGAACGCTTCGTCACTGAAGATGCTGTCCTGTCCACCAGCGCCCCCGCTGCCCCCGCTTCTCCCAGTGCTCCCGCTACGTCGACGACTTCTACCGTCTCCACCACGCCCACTGTCCCCGCTGCTGCGGTAAAGGCCCAGGCCAGGGTGAGGGTCCTCTTGTTCACCAATCGCTTCGGCGACGGTGCGCACAAGCGGTTGGTCATCGGGTATCCCGACGGCAACTTCGGCCCCTACCGCAACATCACCCGGGCCGAGATCGCCGGTCTATTTGCCCGGCTGACCGGCGTCAACGAGGCAGGCGGCGCTGACTATGCCGATGTGCCGGTGTCCCACTGGGCCCGCAAGTACATCCGAACCGTCACCGCCAAAAAACTCTTCCAGGGGTATGAAGACGGAACCTTCCGCCCCGATGAAGCGATCACCCGGGCCGAACTGGCGGCTGTCGTCGCCAAATACTTCGGTGTCGGCGGCAAGCCCGTCACGCTGCACTTCCAGGACATTGAGCAGCACTGGGCCGCCAATTACATCGAGGAAGCCTACCGCAACCATATCGTCGGCGGCTACCCCGGAAACCTGTTCAAGCCAGACGATAAAATCAGTCGCGTCGAGACGGTTACCATGGTCAACCGACTCCTGGGAAGAGGCCCTTTGACAGGCGTCCCGGCCCAGTTCCCCGACATGCCGGAAGACCATTGGGCATTTGGGCAGGTGGAAGAAGCCGCCCAAAGCCACCGCTACCAGCGGGAGGCTGATGGCACGGAGCGGATGACGGAGGCAATTATCGACCAGATTGAGTAGGTGCACGATGGCCAGCCGGCCCGCGAAAGTCCTAGAAACGGATGAACCCATAAAAACGAATATTGAGGCGATCTTAGGCTGCTGAGCCAATTCAGCGGCCTTTTCTTTTTCTCGCGCAAAAGGCAAAATGATATGGGGAGAAGGAGATCGAGTACAGGAACTCGACAATGGAGAACAACAATGAGGTGATTTACATGTGCGGCCGCTTCACGCTCACCGTTAACCCAGCGGAACTGTTAGAGATACTGGGTGTCCCGACAGCGCAGGAATTCGCGCCGCGCTTCAACATCGCGCCCGGACAAAACATCCTCACCGTCGTCAACCAAGATGGAAACAAGTCCATGAACGCTCGTTGGGGGCTCATCCCCCACTGGGCCAAGGATCCCGCAGTCGGTTACAAAATGATTAACGCCCGGGCCGAGACGCTGGCGGAGAAACCGGCTTTTCGCAGCCTCCTTCAATCAAACCGGTGTCTGATTCCGGCGGATGGTTTCTATGAATGGCAACGGGTTGGTAAACAGAAAATCCCCCATCGCTTCGTCTTGCGTGATCGGGGGGTCTTCGCCTTCGCAGGATTATGTTCGACTTGGCGAGGTCCGAGCGGGGAAGTCGTCAATTCCTGCACGATCATCACTACAGAACCGAATGAACTGGTGGCATCCGTCCATGATCGGATGCCGGTGATCTTTTACCCTGAACAGTGTCTGATCTGGATGAATTCAAAGGTGCCCATGGGGGAAGTGCTGCGTCCTTTTCCCGCTGATAGAATGGAGGCGCACCCTGTGTCGCCGGCGGTCAATTCGCTGAAGGAAGAATGGTCGAAAACACCAAGTCCAATCGTACAGGGGACATTGTTTTAACGTGCTGCCGCTATTTTGCCGCAATACAACGTGTATGAGGAATAAAAGACTGTCTGAATAACGTGAATGAAAAATAACATGAAAAGAAAAACACTGCCCCTTGCCGGCAGTGTTTTTCGGAGATTATCGGTTATTTACCTTGAGCCGGTCCTGTATGCGAACATGCCATATGTTTTAACGGACAAGTAACGGATTACTTAATCACCACTAACTGCGATTCCGGGTAATAGGAGACTTCATTCTTCAAGGTCTCACTGATGAACCGCAGGGGAACAATCATCCGATTGCCGTTGCCGATTTTCCCGGGGGCCTCCAAGGAAACCGTTTTTCCATCGACCGAGGCGGTCGTATCGCCCGCTTTCAGCACGATCTCCCGGCCGTCCTTCGTAATGGTCGCTGTTTTCGTTTCGGGATTCCATTGAACAGTGGCGCCGAGGGATTCCGAGACCGAACGAAGGGGGATCAGCAGACGGTTGTTCTCCACCACGGGCGGTGTGTCGAAGGACGGTTTTTTACCGTTTAAGTAAAAGGTGTAATTCTTAGGTCCCGTCTCTTTCAACACTTCGTTGATCTGTTTGTACACGGTATTATCCGCAGGTTCTACAAGGGCAGCCTGTTCCAGCGATTGGACAGCCTTGACGGGCTCATTGATCTCGGCGAAAAAGTTGCCGACTTGTTTGAAGGCTTTGCTCTTTGCTTCTTTTTTCGAAAGGGTCCGCACATCGTTGAATGTTGATTGGGCAATAGCCGTCAAGTCGCTTTTCACAGTGGCGTCTGCGGTAAGGGCGCTGATCGTCTGGGGATCATTGGCGATGGTGTCGAGGTTACTGGCATCTGCAATGACTTCGGATTCAGAGGGAGGGGTGCTGGGGGTAGCGGTACCAGTGGTCGGAGTGTTGGTATCGGTGCCGGTGCCTGGAGTGGTGGTATCGGTGCCGTCGCCCGGCGTTGTGCTGTCGTCTCCCGTGTCGGGTACGGCGCCGCCGCGACTATCGATCAGTGTGCGCAACGCTTCCTGAGCCCTGGGGCTTGCGCCGTTGGCGACGATGTTCGAATAGGCCCGTTGTAGCCCTTTCTGACTAGGATGGGCCTCGCCGTCGCGAAGCGATTTGGGTCCCTTGACCTTGCCGCTCGCATCCCCTGTCTGAGCGGGATCTCCGGTTTGAGAGGCGCTTCCCGACTTCATCGCAGAACTGCCTGTATTCTTCGCGGCGCTTCCCGGAGCGGCATTGGAATTGCCCTTGCTCGCTGCGCTGTTGCCATTTCCGCCGCCACCACCGCCCCCGCCGCCTCCTTTGGCAAAGGCCATCGTCGTGATCGACAGGCAGAACAGAAGAATCGTCAACACAGACAGGAGTGATTTCCAAAATCGCATCGTTCAACCGCCTCCCAAAATAAGTCATTCCCAAGATGATCTTATAATAATTTATATAAATCCTGCAAGGGAAACGGGTCCTATGTTTAAATCCATTTTGCTACAAGTGATGAAACACAGATAGTTTTGAAACCTTCGTCGGTGTGATAGGGATGATCTGACTCTTGACGTCAGTGAACAGGGAAAAGCTTGATATTCGTATCTATTCGAAAAACGGAGCGATTCTACGCATCGGCCTGATAATCGCATGGTCCCCCATGTGTTCGCCTTTCCAATCCCATCAAGTCCTGGAAACCCGATTGCATATCCCCTAATTTCCGCAATATGATCAATGACGTGCGCGGAAACTTTAGCCGCTTCGGGGATAGAGGTTTCATCTATCTTTTCTGTCGCCATCACCGTCAACGCCGGGAGACGCCGGCACTGCCGAGCCGAACAGGGAAGGATGGATGAACGATGCGTTGGGATGGTCCGTCTCTATTTGAGGCCGTGAAAAAACGGTTGATCGCGGGCCGCATGGCTGGTTATTCGCAGGAGCAACTGCAAAAGGACATTGTCGCCGGCATCACGGTGGGCCTGGTAGCCATACCGCTCGCTTTGGCCTTTGCCATCGCCTCTGGGGTAAAACCGGAACAGGGGATCTACACAGCCGTCGTAGCTGGGGCGCTGATCGCCCTCTTCGGCGGTTCCCACGTCCAGATCGGCGGACCGACGGGCGCCTTTGTGCCGCTCTTGTTTTCCATCGTCGTGACTTACGGCTACGAGAACCTGATGATCGCTGGCGCTATGGCCGGCCTGATCCTGATCTTCATGGGCATGACCCGCATGGGCGCGCTGATCAAGTTCATTCCCCGTCCGGTCACGGTCGGTTTCACCGCAGGCATCGCGGTGATTATCTTTTTCGGGCAGATCGACACCTTCCTCGGCTTACAGGGTGTCGTCAAGCATAAAGAGTTCCTAGACAACGTGGCGGAGTTGGGCCGGCATCTGGATACAGTCCAGTGGCAGAGCATCAGTGTGGCCCTCGTCTGCCTGATTTGCCTGCTCTACTCGCCAAAAATCCTGCCGGCGGTGCCCAGTCCCCTTGTTGGCATCGTTGTTTCCACCATCTTTGCCCAAGCAGCCTTTGGCGGCGCTGTCGAGACGATCGGCGCCAAGTTTGGAGAACTCTCCGCCGGGTGGCCCGCTTTCCAATGGCCCGCCTTCAACCTGGAGAAGGCCCAGCAGATGCTGGGGCCGGCGCTGACCATCGCCGCTCTGGGCAGCATCGAGTCGCTGCTCTCTTGCGTCGTCGCCGACGGTATGACAGGCAAGCGCCACGACAGCAACCGCGAGTTGATCGGTCAGGGAATCGCCAACCTGATCGTGCCCTTTTTCGGCGGCATCCCGGCGACCGGCGCCATCGCCCGGACAGCGACGAACATCCGCAGCGGCGGCGGCACGCCGATAGCGGCGTTGGTCCATTCGTTGACCGTATTCCTGCTCGTGCTGCTTTTCGCCCCCTTCGTCTCCCAGGTTCCCCTGGTCAGCATGTCGCCGATTTTGATGCGTGTCGCCTGGAACATGAGCGATCGCCGCGAGTTCGCGCACCTGCTGCGAACCACCCGCAGCGACGCCATAGTGCTGCTCGTTACCTTTGGGATGACGGTCGTTTTCGACCTGACCGTCGCCGTCGGCGCCGGGATGGTCATTGCCGCCGCCGTCTTTATCAACAACATGAGCCAGTCCTTGGCGGTCCAGAAGGTCCTCCCCGACCCGCAGCAGGGGGAGAAACTGGCGCCGGAAGCGGTGACGCCCATCCATGACTGCCCCCATATCGCCATCTACACCATCGACGGGGCGCTCTTTTTTGGGGCGGCTTCCCTTTTTGAGAAAACGCTCAGTGAGTGCATCAACGCGCGGCCCAAGGTGCTCATCCTGCGCATGGGACATGTGCCCATGATGGACGCCACCGGCGAGATGGTCTTTGAGGAGATCGTCCGGGCTTTCCGCAAGCGCGGCGGTATCGTCCTCGTCACCGGCTTGAAGCCGCAGCCGGAAGCACTGCTGCGCACATCGGGCCTTTATGATCAGATCGGAGAGGCCCATGTTTTCCAGCGTACAGGACAGGCGATCACTTTCGCCTTGACCCGCATCGGCCTGCAACGCTGCGCCGGCTGTCCCCACCAGGCTTTTCACGAATGCGAGGAACGATCAACGGCGTCTATGGTTGGATCAAACAAGGGGGTAAGCAAGCCTGAGCGACTAGTGCCGGAGCCGGGGCGGCAGTCTTAAACCCGGCATTTAGGAATGGCGCCGGCTCGCCAGCGCCTTGTATTGCTTCCGTGCAGGATAAAAGAGAAATGAAATCGCACTTGTGCATGTTGACAGTTATAACATGCATGTGGTTATAATTACATATGTCGAATTGGCTCGAAACAGAGGTTTTGCACGAAGAACTTCTCCCCGTTTTTTCTTGGTCGTAATCTTGGTCGTGAGATTGGGTGATAGAGAAAGGGGGCAACGGCGCTCTGAAAATGAGTAAATACTCATTTCCGGGGCGTTTTTTGTTTTCTCGAAGTAACAAGCGTGAGGTGGGACGTCCTTGCAGTGGAAAAAACACAAGACCTGGCTTATCCAGACGGGCATCCTGGCCGGCGCCCTGGCCGGGGCGTTGCTGGTGGGGGCACTGTTCCTCGTTCTCGCCAAATCAGACCCTTTGACAGCGTACGGCGTCCTTTTTTCCGGTCCCTTCAGCAGCCAGTTCGGCTTTACGGAGACCCTGGTCCGGGCGACGCCGCTGCTGCTGGTCGGCCTCGGCATTATCATCTCTTTCCGTAGCGGCATCATCAACATCGGCGGTGAGGGGCAGATCCTGATGGGCGCCGTCGCAGCGGCGGCTGTCGCCCTGGCCCTGCCCGGTGTGCCCGCGCTGATCGCCCTGCCCCTGGTCTTTCTCAGCGGCGCCCTGGCCGGCGCTTTCTGGGGGGGAATCGCCGGCTGGCTGAAAGCGCGGTTGCAGGTGAATGAAATCCTCAGCACAGTCATGTTGAACCAAATCGCGGCGCAGATTTACCTCTTTTTGATCCGGGGCTTTCTCATCGATCCCCAGGAGGTGGCCTACGGGACGGGCGTACCCCAGACGGCATTGCTCCCCGACGGGCTCTGGCTGGAGCGGCTCATCCCCGGCAGCCGCCTGCATACAGGCTTCCTGCTCGCCGTCGCCCTCGCGGTCGTCGTCTACATATTCCTCTGGAAAACGCCCATCGGCTTTCGCCTGCGGGCTGTCGGCGCGGGGCCGGAGGCGTCCCGGTACGCCGGGATCAGCGTCTCCCTCTATACGGTGTTGGCGATGGCTCTCGCCGGCGGCATGGCCGGGATGGCTGGCGCTGTCGAGGTGGCCGGCCTGCATCACCGTGCCTTGGAGGATATCTCGGCAGGGTACGGATTCAGCGGCATCGTAGCCGCCCTCTTCGGCCGCCTCCATCCCATTGGCGCCATCCCTGCCTCGATCTTGATGGGCGCCCTCATCCTCGGCGCAGATATGATGCAGCGGGCCGTTAACGTTCCCGCCGCCATCGTCATCGCCATCCAGGGATTGATTATCCTTTTCGTCGTCTCCAGCGATATCCTGCTGCGCAAGCCCGAGTACCTGAACCGCCTGAAGAAGCGTTTCTTCCCCATGAAAGGAGGCGCCCAGTCGAATGGATGATGTGGCAAGCCAAAGTATTATGATCGGCATCCTGGCCGCCGGCATCCGGCTGGCGACGCCCTTTCTGCTCGCTGCCCTGGGTGAGATGTTCGTCCAGCGCTCCGGCGTCTACAACCTGGGCGTCGAAGGCGTCATGCTGATGGGGGCCTTCCTCGGCTTTTTCGTTACCCTGACCGCCGGCAATCCTTATATGGGCCTGCTCACCAGCCTTGCCATCGGCGCCGTCATGGGCCTTTTGATGGGGCTTGTCAGCGTGACGTTGAAGGCGGAGCAGGGGATCAGCGGCATCGGCCTCTATATGCTCGGCTGGGGACTGTCGGGGCTCTTCTACCGCCTCTATGTAGGCGGCATCACCGGCATCGAGGGCCTGCAACCCCAGCCGATCCCCCTCCTGGAAAAAATCCCCGTCCTCGGGCCGGTGCTTTTCCAGCACAACATCATCGTATACCTGGCCTTTTTGCTGGTGCCATTGGCCTGGGTCGTCCTCTTCAAGACCTCCTGGGGGCTCAAGGTGCGGGCCGTCGGAACGACGCCGGAAGCGGCTGACACGCTCGGTGTCAGCGTGGACAAGGTCCGCTACCAGTGCCTCATTCTCGGCAGCATGCTGGCTGGTCTCGCCGGCGCAGCACTGACAGTGGGCAACACGCACATGTTCGCCGACAACATCACCGCCGGTCGGGGCTTCATCGCCATCGCCCTCGTCTACTTTGGCCGATGGAACCCTTGGGGCATCCTGGCCGGTTCGCTCCTCTTCAGCATGGCCGACTCCTTCCAACTCTTTGTCCAGGTGCTGGGCATCCAGTTCCCTTACGAGTTGGCCGTCATTATGCCCTATGTGGTCACCATCATCGCCCTGGCTGTCACCTTCGGCCGCGTTTGGGCGCCTGCCGCGCTGGGCAGGCCCTATGAACGCGGGTCCAGAGGATAGCGTATTTCCCACTACATATTACAAGGAGGAACTGGTCGTGAAGAAACCGAGTTGGATCCGCCGCGTCGCCTTGGGCATGGTCGCCCTCTTCACCGTCGGCCTTGTCGCCGGCTGTGGCGGCGGGCAGCAAGCCGCCGCCCCGAAAGCAGAGGAAAAGGTGAAAATCGCTCTGATCCTGCCGAGCACCATCGATGACGCCGCTTGGGCCCAGTCCATGTACGAGGGCATCAAGGCCGTCGAGACCAAGATGGGTAAGGACAAGCTGGAACTGCGCGTCTCCGAGCGCCTGTCCAAGCCGGTTGACGCCGGCGCTGCCATTCGCCAGGCTGCCTCCGAAGGCTTCAGCATTGTCATCGCCCACGGTTCCCAGTACCAGAGCGTCGTCCAGGAAGTGGCCAAGGAGTTCCCCAAGACCACCTTTGCCTACGGCACCGGCTTCCAGTCCGGCCCGAACATCTTCGCCTATGACCCGCAGGCCCAGGAAGGCGCCTACCTGCTCGGCTTCCTCGCCGGAAAGCTGACCAAGTCGAACATCGTCGGCATCGTCGGTCCCGTCGAAGCCGGCGACGCCATCAAGTACAACAAGGGTTTCGAACAGGGCGTCAAGGCCGCCAATCCCGAAGCCAAGCTGCGCATCGCCTACACCGGCTCTTTCGGCGACATCGTCAAGGCCGGCGAACTGGCCAAGACCCACATGGATGCCGGCGCTGATGTGATCACCGGATCGTCCCAGCAGTCTGTCGGCGGCATCAAGGCCGTCGCCGCCAAGCCGGGCGCCTACTGGCTCTCCACCGACATGGACCAGAGCAGCCTAGCGCCCGAGACGGTCCTGGCCGCCCAGGCCTACAACTGGGAAAAAGTCGTCACCAAGATGATCGAACTGCGCAAAGCCGGCACCCTCGGCGGTCAACACCTGACCATCTCCTTCGCCGAAGGCAACCTGGACCTGAAGATCAACCCGAAACTGGCCGACAAGATCCCTGCCGATGTGAAAGCCGCCGTCGATAAGGCGAAGGACGAAATCGTCAAAGGGGCACTGAAGATTGAGGTTTCCAGCAAGTAAGCTCTGGCAGACGTGAAAAGGGAGACGGAACGTGAATCTTAGCAAGCACCCTTGCAAGCTAACCCATGACCCATCACAAGACCCATCCCATGAGTCGGTCCGAGAAGAATCGTACGAACTTGTTCACGAGCGATTGATGCGGGCGGCCATCGCTGTCGCCCGCCGCTCGCGGGAAAAGGGCAACCATCCCTTCGGCGCCATCCTCGTCGATGAGCGTGGCGAGATCCTCCTGGAGGCGGAGAACACCGTCGAGACGGAAGGCGACTGCACGGGACACGCCGAGACGAACCTGATGCGCCTCGCCTCGAAAGGCTACGACAAAGCCTTTTTATCCCGCTGCGCCGTCTACACCAGCACAGAGCCCTGTGCCATGTGCGCCGGCGCCATTTACTGGGCTGGCGTGGGCCGCGTCGTCTTTGGCATGCGGGAAGCGGCGCTCTTCGAGATGACCGGGCGGGACCCCAAAAATCCGACACTGCAACTGCCCTGTGAAGAAGTCTTCGCCCGCGGCGGGCAAACCGTCTCCGTCATCGGCCCTGTGCTTGAAGAAGAGGCGAGAGCGATCCACGCCGGCTTTTGGAATCCCACTTCGAACCCTAACCCCGACAGGGAAGGATGAGCCTGCCATGACGGAACCGATCCGCCAACTGGAGATGCGCGACATCACCAAGCGCTTCCCCGGCGTCCTCAGCAACGACCGGGTGAACATCGAGGTCCGTGCCGGCGAGGTGCTGGCCCTGCTGGGGGAGAATGGCGCTGGCAAGACCACCTTGATGAACGTCCTCTACGGGCTCTATGCGCCGGAAGAGGGGCAGATCCTGCTGAACGGGCGGCCCGTCACCATCGGCTCGCCGAAAAAAGCCATCGAACTGGGCATCGGCATGGTCCACCAGCACTTCATGCTGGTGCCCACCTTGACGGTGGCCGAGAACGTGGCCTTAGGCCTGGAAGGCCAGGGGATCTTTCTTAAATTAAATGACGTAAGCGATCGCATCCGCGCCATCTCGGCGGAGTACGGCATCACCGTCAACCCCGACGCCTACGTGTGGCAACTGAGCGTCGGCGAGCAGCAGCGGGTGGAGATCGTCAAGGCCCTCTTCCGGGGCGCCAGTCTGCTTATTCTCGACGAGCCGACAGCGGTGCTGACGCCGCAGGAGGCGGAAGAATTGGTCAAGGTGCTTCGACGGATGGCCGAGCGGGGCGGCGCGCTGATCATCATCAGCCACAAGCTCCATGAGGTGATGGCCGTCAGCGACCGCGTCACCGTCCTGCGGGACGGCCGCGTGGCCGCCACCCTCCGGACAGCCGACACGTCTCCGGAAGAATTGGCACAGCAGATGGTGGGCCGGGAGATGCATGTCTGGGAGCGGCAACCGGCCAAGGCGGTCGGCCAGGCCTTGCTCGAACTGCGGAACCTCACGGCGACGAGCGACAAAGGCACTCCGGCGCTGCGCGGCGTCGACCTGAACATCCGGGCCGGTGAGATCGTCGGCATCGCCGGCGTCTCCGGCAACGGGCAGAAGGAACTGGCCGAGGTGATCGCTGGTTTGCGCGCCGTAACAGGAGGCGAGGTCCTCTTGAAAGGGCGCAACGTAGCCAACTGCTCGCCCCGGGAAATCCTAAAGGCGGGCCTCGGTTATGTTCCCGAAGACCGCCTCCATGTGGGCACGATCCCGTCCTTCAGCAACTGGGAAAACCTGATCCTCAAAGACCACGGCGACGCCCCTTATGCCCGGCGCTTTATGCTGCAAGGGAAGACCATCCGGGAGATCTGCGGTCGGCTGATCGGCGACTACGGCGTCAAGACGCCCGACCAGGACACCTGGACAGGGCGGCTCTCCGGCGGCAACATCCAGCGCCTGATCCTGGCCCGCGAGATCACCCGCGAACCGGCGGTCCTGGTGGCGGCCTATCCGACGCGCGGCCTCGACATCGGCGCCACCGAGTACGTCCATACGAAGCTGATGGAGATCCGCGACAAGGGCATGGGCATCCTGCTCATCTCGGAAGATCTGGAAGAGTTGATGAACCTGAGCGACCGCATCGCTGTGCTCTATGAAGGCCGCTTGGTGGCGGTCATGGATGGAGCCGAGGCGGATGAGAACCGCCTGGGGCTGCTGATGGCCGGGATGGAAGCCACCGCAGGGCTGCAGTCAGCGTAGGGAAAATGGATGAGAAGCAAGTAATTAACAGCCTCCATGAGCTGCCGCCGTAACACAATCAGCCCACAAAGCCCAGGCAAAACAGTGCTCACAAACAAATTCGTAAGGGACCGTAAATAGACAGACCCTTTATATGAAAGAATAGCTAAGCGACCCCGCAGCCCCGCCAGTCCCAACTGGCGGGGTTTTATTTCCGGCGCGCGGCGTAACGGCCATTAGTTTCCATTGCACACTCCTTGACAAACGAATGGCTCAATCTTAATATATCTATATATAGCCATATAACAATATATCAAGGAGGACCTATGCTGCCTCTCTATCTCAAAGTCATGAAAGCCTTGGGCGACACATCAAGGGTTCGCATCCTGAAAATGCTCGAGCACAAGGGCGAGCTCTGTGTTTGTGACATGATCAACGTGCTTGCCCTCAGCCAACCCACTGTGTCCAACCATCTCGCCTTATTAAAAGAGGCCGATCTGCTCAAGGATCGCAAAGAAGGCCGCTGGGTATATTACTCACTGAATAGGTCTGCCAACGTCTACGGGAAGACCCTTCTGGGACAGTTGCAGGAATGGATGAACGACGAACCGGTCTTTATCGAAGACCGAAGACGATTGGACCAGATGGATGACAGCGGTTGTGCCCTTGATGAGGAAAAAAGATGAGAAAGCAGGGACAAAAGATGAAAAAGCTTGACGTCTACGAACCGGCCATGTGCTGCTCCACCGGCGTATGTGGACCGAGCGTCGATCCGAAGCTGGTTCAATTCGCCCAAGATGTGCGTTGGCTGGAAGCGCAAGGGGCGACAGTGAATCGCTATAACCTCGCCCAATCGCTGCAAGCCTTTGCCGACTCGTCGCTCATTCGCGCCGCCCTGGAAAAAGAGGGCAACAAGGCGCTCCCCGCTTTTGTGATGAACGATGCGATTTTGTTGAAAGGCCGCTATCCGAGCCGGGATGAACTGGCCCAGTGGTTCGGAATCGGAATGTAACCATTGAAGTGTAACGAACGTAACGCAACGAACTTGAACAAAACGATCGGAACGCAACCATTGGAACGCAACCATTGGAACGCAGCCATTGGAAGGCAACTGTTGGAACGCAACAATAGGAAGTAAGGGGTAGACAATATGAAGCGCTTTTTTGAGCCTTCCAGCGTTGTCACGACACGGTATCTCTTTTTTACCGGCAAAGGCGGCGTCGGCAAGACCAGCATTTCCTGCGCCACAGCCGTTCACCTGGCCGATAGCGGAAAAAAAGTCCTGCTCGTCAGCACCGATCCGGCGTCTAACTTGCAGGATGTCTTCGGGATGGAAATTGAGAATCGCCCCACAGCGATTCCGCAGGTAAAGGGCCTCTTTGCCATCAACCTCGACCCGGTCGAAGCAGCCCGCCAATACCGGGAAACTGTGATCGCCCCTTACCGGGGCGTGATGCCTGAAGCGGTTTTGCAAGGCATCGAAGAGCAGCTTTCCGGCGCTTGCACCGTCGAGATCGCCGCCTTTGATCAATTTGCCAAACTGATCGCCCAGCCCGACCTCACCGAGGAGTATGATCATATCCTTTTTGACACGGCGCCGACGGGACACACCCTGCGGCTCCTGCAACTGCCGCAGGCCTGGACGGATTTTCTCAAGGACAACATGCACGGCGGGTCCTGTTTGGGCCCCTTGTCCGGACTGGCCGACAACCAGCGGCTTTATGCGGCGACCTTGGAAAACATGACTGATCCGGCCCAGACCAAGCTGGCCCTCGTCACTCGACCGGAAAGGACGGCCTTGTTGGAAGCGGCGCGCGCTTCCGAAGAGTTGGCCGCACTGGGAATCGCCCATCAGCACCTGATCATCAACGGACGATTCGATTCGGATGGGCAGGACCCATGGGCACAGGCCTTGCGCGCGCGACAACAGCAGGCCATCGAGGGGATGCCGGAACGGTTGAAGGGATTGCCGGCTGACAGCGTTCCCCTGATGCCCTTTGGTTTGACGGGGATCGAAAACCTTCGCCGGATGACCGGTGGGGAAATCGCGTTGTCGGGAGATGCATCGCTGGCTTCGCCAGAGGCGCCTGCCCTGCCCCCGCTTTCGGCCGTCGTCGATTCAATCGCAGCCAAGGGCAACGGAGTGGTTCTGACAATGGGGAAGGGCGGCGTCGGCAAAACGACGATGGCTGCGGCGATCGCCGTCGGTCTCGTGGAAAGAGGCTACTCCGTTCACCTGACGACGACCGACCCGGCGGCCCATTTGTCCCATGTGCTGAATGATCCGATGGATGGCGCCAAATGGAAGGTGAGCCGCATTGATCCGGCAGCAGAGACGGAGACATACCGGCGGGAGATCCTCGAACAGGCGGCCCAATCAATGGCAGCCGATGAACTGGACTTCCTCGAGGAGGACCTCAACTCGCCCTGCACCGAGGAGATCGCCGTCTTTCGCGCCTTTGCCCGGGTCGTTGACGATTCCAAGTTTGATTTCATCGTGCTCGATACGGCGCCGACCGGCCATACCCTGTTGCTGCTCGACGCCGCCCAGGTGTACCACCGTGAAGTGGAGCGGACCCATGGCGAAGTCCCGGAATCAGTGCGGAGGCTGTTGCCGAAGCTCCGCGACAGCCAGTTCACTCATGTGGTCCTGGTGACACTGGCGGAAGCGACGCCGGTTCTGGAAGCGCAACGGCTGCAAGCGGACCTGCGAAGAGCCGCGATCACCCCGTCCTGGTGGGTAATCAATCAGAGTTGGTCCCATGTGCCGACGACAGATCCCAGCCTGCGCGGCCGCGCACAGGCGGAGCAGGCTTGGATAGAACAGGTGCAGACCTTGGCGGAGCGTACTGCGATGGTTTCCTGGCAGGCAGAGGAGCCGGTGGGAAGCCGGCAGTTACAGGCGCTGCTTCGGTAGCCATCCATGGCAACGCCAAACGGCAACTACAAACGTCCCGTCTTGGCGACCATCTGTGGATTAGTCGGCGGCGAAACAGTCACACACGGTTTCGCCGCCTTTTGTAAATTCTTTAGTTGTTGCATGATCATGACGTGCAATCGATCAGCATGGCTTAGTGCAACAGCACCCACCGCTTTGTTGACGTCCGTTATCACCTGCATAGGAAATCGCCCCAGAGGAACAGCGTTTTTGACAGCCACGGCAACCGTGAACACAACCAACAGGAAAAATGACGACGGGCTTACTGTTGTCATTGCCATAAACGCCATGAGAACAATGGTTGATACATACACCGCAACCTGTGCAACGCTCATAATCAATCACAGGATACCATGTTTCAGACATATCTCTTCCTCCTCATCATTGTGATCAGGCATTCGAGAGCATAAATAAAGCGAGCAAGATCAGCAGTCCCCCGGCGCCGCGTTCTAGCCCAGGACCCCATGCGGTGATGCGGGGGATCAAACCGGCAGTATCCAGTCTGCAAAATCGAGGACTGGCCGACCATTGATGAACAAGGTCGGCCAGTTGCATTGACATGTCAGTTGCAAGGGATTGGCAAAAGCGCGCTCAGCCCAAAAAGCCCTTTACCTCAGCGGCGGAAGGAAGCCGCCCCGAAACCTTCACCTTCCCGTCAACAACCAGGGCCGGCGTCGCCATGACGCCGAAAGACATGATCGTCGGGAAGTCAGTCACCTTTTCCACTTTCGCTTCCTTGCCCAGTTCCTGGAGCGTTTGCTTGACCAGCCCTTCCAACTGGTTGCATTTGGCGCACCCGGCGCCCAAGACCTTGATTTCCATCGCGATGTTCCTCCCGTTATTTTTTATAGGATGGCGTTAAAGAGATACCCCACAAAGGTAATCGTTACCGCCATGATCCCCACGAACACACCGATCAACTTCGGTTTCAGCACCTGCTTCAAAATGATCATCTCCGGCACGGAAAGGGCGGTGACAGCCATCATGAAGGCGAGCACCGTGCCCATCGCCATGCCCTTTTCCATCAACACATGGACAATCGGAATCGTTCCTGCCGCGTTGGAGTATAAGGGAATACCGATGAGCACCGCCAGCGGCACGGCGAAGAGGTTGTCCGGACCGGCATAACGAACCAGGAAGTCCTCCGGCGCGTACCCGTGAATCAAGCCGCCAATGGCGATGGCGACGATGACATAGATCCAAACCTTTTTGAGTATGTCCTTCGTGTATTGCAGGGCATAGTCATGACGCTGTTGCCATGTGAGCGATTCAATCTCTGTGTCGGGCAGTTTGATCTGATAGACATACTCGGCAACCTGATCCTCCATCTTGGCCCGGCCGATCATCATCCCGCCGACGACAGCCACGGTCAAGCCGGTGGCCATGTAGATGGCGGCGATTTTCCACCCGAACAACCCGAACAACATCACCAGGGCGACCTCGTTCACCATCGGGGAAGAGATCAGAAAGGAGAAGGTGACGCCCAGCGGCACGCCTGATTCGACGAGTCCGATAAACATGGGGACGGCCGAGCAGGAGCAGAAGGGGGTGACTACGCCTAGCAGGGCGGCAACAATGTTGCCCACAAACTCGCGTTTGTGGGACAGGATCTTTTTCGTTCGCTCTGGAGGGAAGAAGCTGCGGATAATAGAGACGGTGTAGATGATCACCGTCAACAGGAAGAGGATTTTCATGACGTCGTAAATGAAAAAGTGCAGCGCTTCCGTGAGGTGCTCTCCTTTGGTGAGGCCGATCCACTGGTATACAACGAGGTCGGCAATCCATTCAAACATGGTTTCCATCTCCTAACCGTGTCGATTCATCAAGAATTTTTGATGCAATAGAGCAAAAAAAGGTCACGAATCAAACAATTGGCCAATTGTGTGGAGGTAGGCCTGCAAGGTGTCCCGGTTTACGTTATAGTAGTTCCACTTCCCTTGGGCTACTTCGGAAATTAAACCAGCCTCTCTCAGTTCTTTGATGTGGTAGGAAACCTTGGATTGAAGCAACCCCATGCCTTCGACCAAGTCGCAGACGCAGACGCCCGGTTTGTTTGTCTCGTGGAACGTCGCTTCCCGGTTGGCGATGCGCAAGAAGATCTGCCAACGCAACGGGTCCGAGAAGGCTTTAGCGATTTTGACAACGTCCATGTGATCAACTCCTGCCTCTACTATATCAAAAAAAATTGATGCTATAACTCTGCGTATGGGGGGGGCTTTCGTTAAAATAGCCCAAATGCAGGTTAAGGCTCGCTCAATCTCGCTTTTTCAAAGTATTTCTCTTTAAATCGCAATGCCAGGTTGACGAGGGCGCTCATGACAGGCACTTCAATCAACTCCTTTTCTGATTCGGCGGGCCTTTTAGGCGAGCGCATGCTGCTGCTATTATATGTCAAAAAAAGCAAATATCATAGCATTCGCATCAAAAGTTTTTGTTATGTTATCGCAAAGTGCTTTTCCATCCGATTCCATCCTACGCTGCCGCCGATAAACTCGCATTTATGGGTGAGGATCTCCACGGTTGCTCCGACGGAAGGAAGCTGCAGGTCATGGAGACGGTGTGGACTTCGGAAGGATTTGGAGAGAGGATATGGCGAACGATAAATCTGCTTGGTAATATGGACACGCATGTTGCATTATTGAGGAAACTAGAATAATGGGAAGCGGTGCGATGAAAAAGACAATCGGCCATCTCTTGCTCACGACAACGGTGTACGCCTCTCTCCTTGGGATCGCGATTGCCGGTGAAGGCGGGCAATTCGCTGTTTCTGGTCATATCGACAATCAGGGGATCTTCGTCCCGCTGCGGGCGATCAGTGAAAAAATGCAATACACATTGGGTTGGGATGAAGCAACGCAGACCATTTCCGTCAGCAAGGGCGAGAAGGTGCTGCATCTGCAGATCGGCAATCATGATGTGGCGGTAAATGACCATGAAATGGTCCTTGACAGCCCCCCAAAAGTCATCGACGGACACACCTACGTGCCCCTGCGATTTATTGCAGAAAATATGGGTGTTCATGTCCACTGGGATCAGGCAACCTCTACGGCAGTTCTAGCGCCTATTGTGGAGAATCCCATCACCATCACGACCCAAAAAGAAGTCCATGATGATGCCGGCGTGTCTGTGAAGATTCAGTACCCCCAAATCGCAGGGATGGCAGACCCTGTCGCCCAGAACCGGATCAATCAAATGCTGAAAGACCGGATCATCGCTTTCAAAAAAGAACACATGACAAAATTGAAAGCCAATGCCGCTGAACTGTTGAAATTCGGTTATCAAGATACGACGATGGCGTTAGAATGCAATTACGAAGTCAAGTACAATCAAAAAGGGACTATTCGCTTTTTCTTTCGCGATTATGTTTATCCCGGCGGGCCTGAGGGGACCGCTTCTACGACGTCGCTGACAGTAAACATCATAACGGGGCAGACGGATGTCTCACCGGATTTGTTCTGGGATAGTATCCAACAATCGCCATAAGGATAACCCGTTTTTTTCTAACTTCCCTATAGCGCATTTTCCTTCCCTATGCTATAGTAAACCCAATCAACCTTTCCGAAGGCTGATACGGTTTGAGGGGAGCCCTGAAACCGGAGTTGAGATGAGAGAAGAGCACAATTTCATATGAGAGGAGTTGAGCCGAGTTGAGTTGAGCCGAGAAGCGCTTCGGAAGTGGAGTATTTCGCGGATCAAATCGGGTGCATTCATATTGCCCACTCAAGCCAGGCCGAACTCGGTCTGGCTTTCTTGGTTTTCTGGGCGAACAGTCATCCCGTCAACGACATCCATCGAACGAATCATAACAATCAGGAGGGGTACGCAAATGAACGGAGACAATCGTCCCGTATCCGTAACCAGTGAAACCGAATACGTCCAAACCGGCCGCAACGCCGGCCGGACGAAACAACTAGCCGTCGTGGCCATGCTCATCGCCATCGGCGCTGTCCTGCGCATGGTTGCTCCGCCCATCTTCGGCATCACGCCCAACTTCGTCATCGCCATGTACTGCCTGTCCATCGTCCTGGTCCGGCCCAAGTTCGGGGAAGCCCTGGCCATCGGCATCATCGGCGGCGCCCTCAGCATGGTCACCTCCAAGTCGCCGATCCCGTACATCAACCTGGTGTCTGAACCGGCGGGCGCCCTGGCCTGCGCCATGATCGTCGCCACCCTCTCCGACGTGACCATCGGTCGTTTTTCCCTCAAACCCCTCGTCGCCACGGTCATCGGCACCCTGGTCAGCGGTTCCCTCTATGTCTTGATCAACAAGTTCGCCCTGAACCTGCCGGCCGCTGCTGCCCAGGGCGCGCTGGTTGGCGTCGTTCTCCCGGTGACCTTGTTCAACGCCGTCATCGCCCAGGCCGTCTACCTGCCGGCCAAGAAGTTTCTGCGGCTGTAATGGTTCGCCTCCACCGATAAAAGGCTTTGCCGTGATATTCCGAACCAGCAATATCGATTGTGAATAATGATTGCGATCTGAAATTCTGAGATGATCAAGCAGAACACGGGGAGGTAACGCCAGTGCCGGCCATCCACATAGAAAACCTGTCTTTTCGATACCCCGATGCGGCCTCGCCGGCGCTGAGCGAAGTCAACCTGTCGATCCAACCGGGTGAATTCGTCGTCATCACCGGCGCAACCGGGGCAGGCAAAAGCACCCTGCTCCGCTGCATCAACGGCGTCATCCCGCATTTTCAGCCGGGAAGCCAGCAGGGACACGTCTGGATCGAGCCGGAAGGGCAGGGCCGTCTGGCCGTCGCCCGGATCGCGCCGCCCCACCTGGCCCGCCTGATTGGCAGCGTCTTTGACGACCCGGAAGGGCAGATCGTATCGCCCATTGTCGAGGAAGAGATCGCCTTCGCCCTCGAAAACACCGGCGTCGCCCCTGCGAAAATGGAGGCGCGCATCGTCAGCGCCCTGGCTGCCTGCGGCATCGCAGACCTGCGTCACCGGCCCACCAACGGACTCTCGGGCGGTCAAAAACAGCGGGTGGCCATCGCCGCCGCCCTGGCGCTGGCGCCTTCCATCCTTGTCCTTGACGAGCCCACATCAGAACTGGATCCGGACGGGACGGAAGCGGTGTTGAACGTCCTGACCGAATTGAACCGCCAGCAAGGGATCACGGTGATCATCGCCGAACAGAAGGTGAGCCATCTGGCGCCGCTCTGCGACCGCCTGATCCTCCTGGATCGGGGTCGCGTCGCCCTGGAGGGACCGCCCCGGCAGGCGCTGCTCCAGGGGAGCGTCTTCGAGAAGCTGGGGATTGAAATCCCAGCCCCCGTCCGGTTGGCCCAGGCGCTTGTCCGCGAAGGGCTGATCCCGACCTTCGGATCGCCCGGCGCGCCGTCCCTGCCCTTGACGGTCGATGAAGCCTTTCAACTGACGCGCCAACTGCTCGAACCGGAACGGCCGGAGTTATAAAAAAGGGGGAGGAAAAGCCGATGGATCTCATTCGCGGCGGCAAAGGAAGCGGCGACAAGTCAGCGCATGACAAGTCACCGCACGGCAAAGCAGCGCACGACAGGACTGTGCACGGCAAGGCCGTTCACGATACGTCGGCTAGCCGCAACGTCATCATCGAGGCGCGCGGTTTGCGCCACGCCTACCGCTCCGGGCGGGAGGCGCTGCAGGGTGTGGACGTGACCATCGGCGCCGGCGAGATGATCGCCGTCATCGGTCGCAACGGCGCCGGGAAGACGACGCTGACCAAGCATTGCAACGGCCTCTTGAAGCCGACGGCCGGAACGGTTCTTGTCGGCGGCCAGGATACGCGCAATGTCCCCGTCGCCCGCCTCGCCCGGACTGTGGGCTATGTGTTCCAAAACCCCGATCACATGATCTTTCATGAGACCCTTTTTGACGAGGTGGCCTTCGGTCCCCGCAACCTCGGCCTGACCGGCGTCGATGTGACGGCCCGGGTGGAGGCGGCCCTGTCTGCCGTCGGGTTGGAGGGCTTTCGGGACAGCGATCCGGCATCCCTCAGCCGGGGCCAGCGCAAACGGGCAGCCCTCGCCGCTGTGCTTGCCATGGAGACGCCGGTGATCATCGTCGATGAACCGACCGGCGGCCAGGATTACCGGGAGGCCCGGCAGATCATGGCGATCCTGCAGCAATTGAACCGGCGCGGCCACACCGTTCTGTTCATCACCCATGACATGGATCTGGTCCACGAGTACGCCCACCGGGTGCTCGTATTAAATGATGGACGGATTACCCTTGACGCCCCGCCGGCGGAACTGTTCCGCCATGAGGCGGCCCTGCAAGCGGCTGGACTGCGGTTGCCGCTTGCAGCAGAGTTGGCCCGCCGGTTGGCGCCCTTCGGCGTTCCCACAGCGGTGGATTCGGTGGACGCGCTCGCCGCCGCCGTGGCCCGGATAGCGAGGGGATGCGTGGGTGACCAAGACGCGATGGCAGGGAGGGCGGCCGCATGTCAGTGACGATCGAGTATGTCCCTGCGTCATCGCCGGTTCACCGTTTGCATGCGCTGACCAAGCTCTCGGCGGCGCTGGCGGTGCTGACGATCAGCCTCTTGCTCCGCGATCCCCTGTCTCTGTCGGTCCTGTTTTTGTCCCTGCTGGGCCTCTCTGCTGTCGCCGGTGTCGGTCGAGAAACGCTGGCCGCCGTCAAAGGGCTCTTCAAGGTGGCCCTCATCCTCATCCTCTTGCAGGTCTTTTTTTTCACCGAAGGCAACGTCATCGTCGGCCCCATTGCCGGCGTCTCCTGGCTAGCCATCACCGACGCGGGGCTGCTGTTTGGGATTTCCATGGCCCTGCGCATGATCACCATCGTCACCAGCTTCCTGCTTTTCCTGCTGACGACACCCATGCGCAGCACCGTGCTGGCGCTGGTGGAATACCTGAAGGTCCCCTATGACTACGCCTTTTTGTTCATCACGTCGTTGCGCTTCATCCCCACCTTCTTAGAAGAGGTGCGCCTGATCCGCGAGGCCCAGGAGGCGCGGGCCCACGACTTCGGCGGCGGCTCGCTGGCCCGGCTGAAGGCGATCTTCCCGCTGGCCCTGCCCCTGGTGAACCTGTCGTTGCAGCGAGCCGAACGGATGGCCATGGCCATGGAGACTCGAGGTTTTGGCCTGCCGGGTCGCACCTACTATCGTTCCGAGAAACCGGCGGCCGTCGACATGGCGGTTATTGCCGGACTCCTGCTGGCGATTGCCGCGATTGGGCTGCGGCAGTTCGGCTAAACCGCACCTAGGAAGACGTCCACGAAGATGCCTAGCCGAAAAAAATGCGCGGCGAATTTAATATGCAAAAAAGTCGTCTAACCGTGCGCGATACGGATAGACGACTTTTCCTTTTCTCAAATCACTGCCTCAATCTCAATTTTTTCAACAGCAGTCTTCACCAACATTCTTCATCAGCATTTTTCTCGATAATCGCTGTTTCTACACTGTTCTTCCAGCCAGGCGGAATCTCGGCATCTTTTCTCTATGAAGGCGACAATGAATTCGTTACAATAAGAACAATACATTACATAATCAGAAAACAGACCGAAAACAGCTATGGATGATTAACAAGAATCAGAGAAGCTGACATGGAAGGGGAGAGCGCCTGTGCAGTGGTCGCAGCCGACGTCCGAGAACCATCCTCAGAGCAGCGGCTTGACCGTCTTTCTCTGGGTGATGCTGTGTCTCGGCGCCTATGGACTCAGTGAAATCAGCTACCCGCTCTTTCACACCTTCATTGAATTCATCACCATCTGCATCAGCGTCGTCGTCCTGATCCTCGTGGTCAACACCTTTGCCCTGGCCTCCAACAGCTTCTTTCTCTACTTGGGGATCGCCTGCTTCTCGGCGGCCATCTTCGACATGCTCCATACGCTCGCCTATCAGGGGATGGGGATATTCCCCTCTTACGGAACCAACCTGGCGCCCCAGATGTGGCTGATCGCCCGTTACCTCGAAAGCACGGCCATGCTGCTCTCCATCTTCTTCATTCACCGCAAACCGAGGCCGGCAAACATCTTTGTGTTCTATGCCGGCCTGTCTGTCTTTTTCCTGCTTTCCGTATTTGTGTGGAAGAACTTCCCCGTCTGCTTCATCGACGGTCAAGGCTTGACGCCCTTTAAGAAAGTCAGTGAATACGTGATCTCGGGGATCATGATCATCTCCATCTATCTTCTGCGCACGCAGCGGGAAGATTTTCACCCCAAGGTGTATCGCTATCTCACCGCCTTTTTCGTCCTCTCCGTCGGCACCGAACTTTGTTTCACCTCCTATACGGAGATGTACGCCTTCTCCAATTTTCTCGGCCATTTGTTCAAGTTGGCCGCCTATTACAATCTCTACAAAGCGATCGTTGAGACGAGTCTGAAAGAACCTTATAATCTGCTCTTTTACCGCTTGAACCAATCGAACGAACGGTTGAAGCAGATGGCCGATGACCTCTCCCGGACGAACCGCCAATTGGCTGAGGAGATCACCGAGCGGGAACAAGCCCAGAACGATCTGTTCCTGGCGAAGGAGGCTGCCGAAGCGGCAAACCGGGCCAAAAGCGAATTCCTCGCCTCCATGAGCCATGAGATCCGGACGCCCATGAACGGCGTTATCGGCATGACAGAACTTCTCCTCGACACCCGCCTCGACGAAACCCAGCGCGATTATGTCATGACGGTCCAGTTCTCGGCCCAACTGCTGTTGAATATCATCAATGATATTCTCGATTACTCCAAGGTGGAGGCCGGCAAGCTGGAGTTGGAGCGCCGCCCCTTCGATCTGCCCCTCGCCGTCCGGCAGGTGGAGAAAACCCTCTCCCACCGGGCCAGTGAAAAAGGGTTGCTGCTCTGGGGATCCCTGGCGCCGGAAATTCCTGCCGGGTTTTGGGGCGACCCGGTGCGGATCCAGCAAATCCTCTTCAACCTGCTGGGAAACGCCATCAAGTTCACCGATAAAGGCGAAATCCACCTCCGCGTCTTTCCGGAGCGCAAAGAGGAGAAGCGCTGGACCTTGCGCTTCGAGGTCAAAGACACAGGCATCGGCATCGAAGCAGCCGATCAGAAAAAGCTGTTCCAGCCCTTCAGCCAGGCAGACGGTTCGAGCACCCGCAATTATGAGGGGACAGGGCTCGGTCTGGCCATATCGAAACGCCTCGTCGAGTTGATGGGCGGACAGATCGGCGTCATCAGCGAACCGGGGAAGGGTTCCACCTTCTGGTTCTCCGTGATTCTGGAACGCGCCGAGGGTTATACCGGCGATGACTGGATCGGCATTCCGGCCGGTTTCGGCTTTGCCCCCACAGATGGAGAAAAGGCGGCGGGGGCTTTCCCGTTGCGCTTCGACGGGCCGATCCTCCTGGTGGAGGACAACCCGATCAATCAGAAACTGGCCCTTAATTTGTTGAATAAATTCGGTTTGACCGCTCATGTGGCCGAAAACGGCTTGGAAGCGGTGGAGGCTTCTGCGCGCGCGGCCTACCGGCTGATCCTGATGGATTGCCATATGCCGGTGATGGACGGGTATGCGGCTACCCGGGCGATCCGGGAACGGGAACGGGAACGGGAGAAGGGCGTTCACACGCCGATCGTCGCCTTGACGGCCCGGGCCATGCAGGGTGATCGCGACGAGTGCCTGACCGTCGGCATGGATGATTACATCAGCAAACCCTTCAAGCGAGATGACCTGTGGCGGATCCTCCGCCGGTGGATGCCCGTGGAGGCAGAGCCGCTCATTGCCGCGACGACGGAAGGGACAGCGCTTGGGGCCGAAACAGCGCCGGCCGATGCAACTGCTAAAACGCCGGCAGAAGAAGCCCAGACCCTCGACATGGTCATGCTTGACGAGATCCGCACCGATTGGGTCGACCCGAGGGACCCCCGGGCGCTGGTACAACTGTTTGAAATGTTCTTCGGCAATATCGACGATCTCTTCCGGAACCTCGAAGAAGGCTGGCAGAACAGGGATGCGGAGAAATTCGTCATCGCCGCCCACAGCCTGAAGTCGGTCGGCGCCAACTTCGGCGCCAAGCGGTTCTCGCTGCTCAGCCTGGAACTGGAAAAGATGGGCCATGAGGGCCGTTTTGACGACGTGGATGGGAAGATTGAACAGTTGAAACTGGAGTTTGACGAGTACCGGCAGGCGCTCTGGGCTGTGCTGCCTGAGTTGCCTGCAGGAAATCGGAAGGAATCGATGCGTTCAATCTGAGGCGGTTTTTCCTCTGTTCGGGGCCTGCCGGCAGGAATTGCTTGTTGTCCTAAGAAAACCGGATCAGGAATGTTTGTTTTCAAAGGGACGACGAGATGTGGGGTCGGCTAGTTGTGTTTCGCAAAAGGATTGAACTGCTGGAAATCCCTTTGTTCTCAGGCCTCGATCGGGTGAACAAGGCAAAGCTGCTCCCGGAACTGGAAGATGTCCATTACCGGGAAGGGGACGTCATTTTTCGACAAGGCGATTTCGGCGACTCCCTGTACATCATCGCCCAGGGAACGGTGTCCGTCTGCCTCGGCGAGGGGGACGCCCGCCGAGAGATCAACCGGCTGGGCGAACAGGAGTCTTTCGGGGAAATGGCGCTTTTGACCGGGGAGCCCCGTTCGGCGACCATCGTGGCCGTCGACGACGTGATCCTGCTGCGCCTTTCTAAGGAACGTTTTGAGATCCTGCTGAAAAAGGACAACAACTTGGCCGTTCAGTTTGCCGGTATCCTGGCCAGACGACTCGCCGTGACGGGCAAGCAACTCTACGCCAAGCAACTAGCGCTGACCGCCGCCGGCGTCGGGGAGGCCCTGCCCATGGCGGCGCCAGCGAGCGCGGCCGGACTCATCGCGGAAAGACCAAAGGCGGAAGCGGCAGCAGCCGAAATCGCAGGGGCGGACGGGGCCGTCACCGTGACGAAAAAAGCCAACCTCGAAGGCGCGCCTGTGTCTCCGCTGGCAAAAGTGCCGGCGCTCGCCCGTTTCCTCCGGGGACGCAAACAACTCACCCTGGTCGTTGCGGTCGTCACATCGCTGCTGCTGCACGGGCTGCTTCTGGGCGTGGGCCTGCAAAACAACCATGCCGTTTTGATCGATCTGATCTGGGGGGCCACGGTCCTCTGGTCCTCCAACCTGTTTTCCCACAACATCATCAACCTGGCCCTGCCGGTGCTTGCCGTCTTGCTGGGCGGCGCCATGCCGGAGAAGGCCTTTTCCGGTTTTTCCAGCCCCACCTAGCTGTTGGTCGTCGGCGTCCTGGCCCTCTCGGCGGCGATCCGCAAAACCGGCCTGGTCTACCGGCTTGCCCTGCTCGTGCTGAGTCGCTTTCCGCCCAACTATCTGGCGCAGACGTTCGCCTGGACCGTGGCCGGCGCCGTCCTGACGCCGGTCATTCCTTCGCCTGACGGGCGCATCGCCATGATCGCCCCGGTGGTGACGGCCCTTTCCGAGACGCTCCGGCTAAAGCCGTGCAGCCGTGGCTCCATCGGGTTGGCCATGTCCTGCCTGTTGGGATTCGGTCACATGTCCTTCCTGTTCTTGAACGGCGCCGCCGTCTGCCTCCTGATCCTGGGGCTGCTGCCCGAGGATGTGCGTCAAACCGTCTCCTTCGGCGCATGGTTTGAGGCGGCCTTACCCATGGCAAGCGTCTTTCTGGCGCTCTCCTACCTCTCCATCGTGACCCTTTATCGCCATAAAGAGGAGATTCAACTGCGGCCCGATATCATCAAAGCCCAACTGCAGGTGCTTGGACCGCTTACGGTTTTTGAAAAACGGGCGCTTGTTGCCATCATCGTGTCTATCCTCGGCTTTCTTTTTGAACCCTGGCACCATGTCCATCCGGCCTGGGTTTCCCTGTCCAGTATGTTGATCGTCTACGGCAGTTCGGTCCTGCGCGATCAGGACATCCGGACAGAACTGGACTGGAACTTTTTGCTTTCCTTCGGCGCCATGCTCGGGATGGGCAACGCCATCTCGGCCAGCGGATTGACCGATGAATTGGCCCGCTATTGCGGCCCCTATCTGGCGGAATTTGTGACCAACACGCACCTCTTCTTCGGCTGTATCATCCTCTTCATCGTGCTGCTCCGATTCCTGCTGCCCCTGCCGCCGGCGCTGCTGGTCGCCATGCTCTCGATCACGCCCATCTCGTCCATGGCCGGTGTCAGTCCCTTTGTCATCGGTCTCGTGCTCCTCCTTTCCAGCAACCCCTGGTTCCTGCCCTTTCAGAACTGGATGTGCCACTCCCTTTTCGAGAATACGGAGGGCAAGCTCTTCCGACATGAGCAGACGGTTACACTGTCTCTCGCATATGTTTTCGTCTGTCTTGTCGCCGTCACCGTCTCCATTCCTTTTTGGCGAACACTCGGGTTGATTTATTGAAGGAAAATGACAGGCCGATATGAAATAGAAGAAGATGAAGCAGCACAAGATGAATCCGAGGTGATCGCCCTTGAAGACGGAGAAGGAAAAAGGCGCTATCCAAGATCCGGCCCTTTCGGCGCTCCGCCAATCGGCGGAAGGCGGCGACGCAGAGGCCCAGTACCAGTGGGCACTACGCTGCGAGGAAGGCCGGGGGGTTCCCCAAAGCGCAAAACAGGCCGTCGAATGGTTTGCCCGCGCAGCCGAACAGGGACACGGACCGGCGCAACTCAGTCTGGGTATGCTCTATGAGGACGGAACCGGCCTGTCTCCCAATGAGGTGGAGGCGGCGCGCTGGTACGAAAGAGCGGCGTCCCAAGGGATCGCTGAGGCGCAGTTATACCTGGCGCGCCTCTTTGCCGAGGGACGCGGCGTCGAGCGCGATGACGGCCGCGCGCTGGCGTGGTACCGGAAAGCGGCTGACCAGGGTGAGACCGACGCCCAGTTTGAATTGGCTCTCCTCTACGCCCTCGGCCAGGGTGTGGAAAAAGACGACGCCGAAGCGGTGCGCTGGTATCGCCTAGCGGCGGAACAGGGCCACATGGATGCCCAGTTCAACCTGGCATTCATGTATGAGGAAGGTCAGGGTCTCCCGCAAGACCGGAAGGAAGCCCTGGTATGGTATCGCAAGGCGGCGGAGCAGGGCGACGAGGAAGCCCAGAAAAAAGTGGCCGCCCTCTCCGGCAAGAGACGATAATCGGAAACAGGAAGGCCCCCGGAAAGACCGTCAGGTTTTTCACGGGGGCGCCCTTGTTTTCGAAAAGGATGGCAGGGAAATGAGACGGAGGCGTCGATGAACAGAGGAGCCTTAAAGAATTTCGCCGTCCGCGCCCGGGCGGAACTGGTCCGCCTAATTGCGCAAGCAGCCCAACGCTCCGGCGCGGCCGATGCCGATGCTACTGGCGCCGGCGCGCCCGACGCAGATGCGCCCAACGCTGTTGTAGCCAAGACCGAAGCACCCCATGCCGAAGCACCTCATGCTGATGCATCCACCGTCGAAACCGTCGCCTACACCTGGTTTATCCGGTTGAGCGCCTTGCGCTTCATGGAAGCGAGGGGATACCTGGGCCTTCGTCTTGGCGAACAGGGGGATGAGCCTGCGGTGTTGCGGCGACGCATGATCGAACTGTGCCGTTCCTTGCAGCCGGTCACGGAACTCTTCGCCGATCCCGGTCCCCCCTGGACGGAGCGATGGCTGCCGGAGGCGATCTGGGAAAAGGAAGGTGTAGCCCGCCGCCTCTATGGGGAGATCCCGGAGGAGGACTTTCGCCATGTGGAGGTGCTGGGCTGGCTGCACCAGTTCTACTGGGCGGAGAAAAAAGACGAGGTCTTCACCCGTCCCGCGGCCCACAAGATCGCAGAAGCCGATATCCCGGCGGCGACCCAGTTGTTTACACCCCACTGGATCGTCCGGTTCATGGTCGAAAATTCACTAGGGCGGCTCTGCGCCCAATGGGAACGCCAAGGGCGCTGGACCAGCCGGTGGCGCTATTATCTGCCTGGTGAGGGGGAAGCGGGACAGCCTTTAGACCGGACGAAGCAGCCGGGAGCGAGGATACCGGGAGCGAGGATGCTTGAGTCGAGGACGCCTGAGTCCATCCGGTTGCTCGACCCCGCTTGCGGATCCGGCCATATCCTGGTCTACGCCTTCGACCTGCTGGCAGACCTGTATGAAAGCCGGGGGATCCCCCCGGAAGACTATGTCCCGATCATTTTGGAGAAAAACCTGGCCGGTCTTGATGTAGACGAGCGTGCGGCCCGTCTCGCCGCCTTTGCGTTGCTCATGAAAGCGAGGGAGCGGACCCCGCTGGTTTTTCAACAGCCGCCGCGAGTCAGGGTTTTCCCATTGCAGGAAACGAAAGGGATGGATGTTCGCGCGATTGCACGCCGACTTGCCGGAACAGATGCAGCGGGCGAAGGGGAAGGTGTGGGCGAATCAGTTGAGGGAAAGCCATGCGAGGGCAAGCCTGGCCAGGGTGAGCGCGGCCCCGAAGAATTGGCCTCGCTGCTTTCGCTCTTTGCAGAGGCCAGCCACTTCGGCTCCTTGCTGCGTCCCGAAAAAGTCGATTTCGACTACTGGGAACAGCGGCTCGATGTGATCGAGAGGGAACGACAGGACGGATGGGGCGACGAGAAAACGGTGAAGGGCGATGCGCCGCCTCCGGGTGACGCGCCTCCGGGCGACGCCGACCTGCTCCGGGTGCGACAGGCGCTGCGGCAGGCGCGGATGCTGACGGAAACCTATGATGTGGTAATCACCAACCCGCCCTATATGGGCATCCGCAACATGAATTCCGAACTGCGTCGTTTCGTCCGGGACCACTACCCCCGGACAAAGGGCGACCTCTTTGCCGCTTTCATGGAACGGATGGAGTCCCTCGTTGCTGAAGGTGGCTATCATGTCACTGTCACCATGCAGTCCTGGATGTTCCTGACCACCTACGAGGAATACCGGCGGCATCTGCTCAGGGAGTACGGGATCGTCGCCATGGTCCATATGGCCAACATGGTCATGGGCATCGCCTTCGGCACCGTGGCGACGGTGCTGCGCAAAGGCGACCCGAAGGCGGCGGGGACTTTTGTCCATGTGGCCCCGGACGACCTGGAGGGTGAAGCGCCGAGATCTTTTCCGCCGACAGGCAAGCAGTATCTCCATCGCGGCGGAGAGGCCTTTCTCGCCATCGCCGGCTCACCCATCGCCTACTGGGTCCCCGAGGCGGTACGGGCGGTATTCGCAAAGAACCCGCCCCTGCGCCGCCTGGCAGAGCCCAAGCAAGGATTGGCCACCGCCGACAACGACCGCTTCCTCCGGCTCTGGCATGAGGTCAATGTTGCCGATATCGGATTCGACCTGCCGGGGCCGGAGGCGGCGCTCGCCTCGGGGCGGCGCTGGATCCCCTACAACAAGGGCGGGCGTTATCGCAAGTGGTACGGGAACCAGGAGTATGTCATCGATTGGGCCGGTGACGGCGAGGCGGTGCGGCGGCACGCCCCTTCGGTGATCCGCAACCGTGACTGGTACTTCCGGGAAGGGATCACATGGTCCTTTGTCAGTTCATCCAAATTCGGCGTCCGCTATACGCCGCCGGGATTCATCTTCGATGTGGGGGGCTCATCCCTTTTTCCGAAAGATCACGACCGGCTGTTCCTGCTCGCCTTCCTGTGCAGCAAACTATCCTTCTATCTGATGCGGGTCTTGAACCCGACCCTCAACTTCCAGGTCGGCAACATCGCCGCCCTGCCTATCCCCGACTGCCCGCCCGAGGATCGGCGACGGCAGGCCATCGAGCGCCTGGCCGAGGAAAACGTCCGGCTGGCCCGGCGGGATTGGGATGACCGGGAAAACTCCTGGCGTTTTGACGCCCACCCCTTTTTGACGTACCGGCAGGGGGCCGCGACGCTGGAAGCGGCCTTCTCCCGCTGGCAAGAGGAGGCGGAAAAGCGATTTGAACAGATGCGCGCCAATGAGGAAGGGATCAACGCCCTGCTCCTTCAAATGTACGGTCTTGCGGAGGAAATGTCCCCGTCCGTCAGTGAGGATGACATCACCCTCGTCCGGGCGGACCGCGAACGGGATGCCCGCACCTTTCTTTCCTATGCTGTCGGCTGTATCCTCGGGCGTTACTCGCCCGACCGGCCCGGTCTGATCTATGCCGGCGGTGTTTACGACGAAGGGGAATATGGCCCCTTTCGACCTGTACCGGACGGCATTCTCCCTATCGACGATCAGCAGGGCGGCGCCGATGACGTCGTCGCCCCGTTGCGGTCATTCCTGGCCTACGTCTTCGGTGAAGAGACGGTCGAGGAAAACCTGAAATGGCTGGCCGACGCCCTCCGCCGCAAAGGCGGCGAGACAGCTGAGGAACGGCTGCGGCGTTATTTTCGCAGTGAATTCTACGGCGATCACATCAGGGCCTACCGCAAGCGGCCCATCTACTGGCTCTTCGCCTCCTCTCCGTCGAGGGCCTTCCAGGCGATTGTCTATCTGCACCGTCTGGGGCCGGACACGCTGGAGCGGCTCCGGAGTGATCACCTGGCGCCCCGGTTGGCGGCGGTTCAAAGCGGGCCGGTGGCGGAGGAAATGATGGCTTATGCGAGGCAGTTCACAGAGCTTGCCCGGAAAGAGATCGAGATCTCCCTCGATGACGGCGTATTGCGAAACTACGGGCGCCTGCGCCCCTTACTGGCCGAATTTGCATAACCTTCGCTTCTCCCGTCGCTCCGCGAACATGCGGTAAAAAAGCATCCACCCCTTGCGGAGTGGATGGCAGGCTACTTATTTTGCGGCAAATTGCGCACCCGCGGCTCTCCCGGCGCTTGAAACTTGGTCTGCTCAGATTCCTTCGGCTGCTGGGTGTCTCTCGGCGCTTTATCCTTCGACATCCTGTTCACCTCCTGGGTTATTATGCCCTGATGAGGCGCCTAGAGCCCACCGGCGCCACCTGGAGAAAAAATACCATTTTCGCTCGAAATATCCCGCAATGGCAGTATAATCAGTATAATAGAAGGCAACCCACTTCGTATCAGAAGGAAGGCGCGTCCGGCAGCCGCGGTTGCCGGGTTCGTTTAGAGAAAGGAGACAAGGCTCATGAAGGGTAAGTTTTACGGTGTCGGCGTTGGCCCGGGCGATCCGGAACTGCTCACCTTGAAAGCTGTGCGTCTGCTGGGCGCCGCCGACGCGATCATCGCCCCCTACTCGAAGAAAAAAGGGACCGGTTGCGCCGCCCTGGCCATTGTCCGCGATCGCTTGTCCCCTGGCGCCGAGGTTTATGAACTCCCCATCCCCCGGGCCTATGATGAGGAAAAGGTGGAGGGCGCCTGCCAAGCCATCATCGAACTGCTCGACACTGGCAAGATTACCGTCTTCATCTCCCGGGGCGATCCCATGCTCTACAGCAAATACGTCCATATCGCCCGCCGATTGGAAGAGCGGGGCTACCCCGTCGAGACGGTTCCCGGCGTCGTTTCCTTCACCGCCGCCGCCTGCCGGGCGGGATTTCCCCTGGCTGACGAAGAGGAATCAATCACCATCGTGCCTGTCGACGACGAGGCGTCCAACATCGAGCCGGCGCTTCGCAAGTCCGAGTCGGTGGTGCTGCTGAAGGTACATAAAAACCTCGACCGGATCATCGACCTCCTGGAACAGTACGGCTTCAAAAACCAGGCCGTCCTGATCAGCCGTTGCGGCATGTCGGGGGAATTGATCGAGCCGGACCTGGAAAAATTGCGCGGCCAAAAGCTGACCTATCTGTCTACCATTCTGGCGAAAAAGCAAGCCCGTTCCAACGCCTGAGCAGTTGAGACGAAAGCGGGCCGGCAGGGAGGGGCAACCTAAGGCCGGAGGTGATACGGTTGCCTGAAAAAAACACCCCGGCTGCCAAGGAAGTCCCACTCGCCGGCCAGCCCCGGCGGATCAAGGATACCCATGACGCCGCCGGGATCGCCACGGAGACATTCGGCATCAACCCGGAGGAGTCGACCCAGATCGATATCTAAAGCCCTCGTTCCGCCAAGCCACGCCATTATCGTATGGCGTGCGCGAACGTCGCAACTGGACACGGTACTCTTGTATCCGCGCTCGGCTGCGCACAGCGCCTGCGAAAACATGGCAACAGGGCGACGCACGGCATCGCGCGCTGGGCATCCGTGGATGTTTGGTCGATCCGGCTCGACAAGTCTCTCCCGGGACGGTATGATCATAGTGTTCGTTCTTCTTTGAACGTAGAAAGGAGCGCCCCGATGAACCATTCACTGCGCCCGAAAGTGCTCGTTACACGGGAGATTCCCCAGCCGGCTCTCGACCGGATCAAGGAGTTTGCCCGCCTCGACCTCTGGCCGGCCTTCCCGCCGCCGGAAAAAGGCGAACTCCAGCGGATGCTCGCCGACGCCGACGCCTTGCTCTGCATGATCACCGACTGCATCGACGACGATGTCATCGAAGCCGGCAAGAAACTGCGCGTCATCGCCAACTACGGTGTCGGCTTTGACAACATCGACATCGCCGCTGCGACCCGGCGCCGGATCCCTGTCACCAACACACCGGACGTGCTCACCGAAGCCACCGCTGACCTGGCCTTCACCCTGCTGCTGGCGACGGCCCGCAACCTGATCGCCGCAGACCGGTTCACACGGGACGGTTTTTGGATCGCCTGGCATCCCCAACTGTTGCTGGGGCGGGATGTCTTCGGCTCGACCCTGGGCATCGTCGGCCTTGGCCGGATCGGCGAGGCGGTGGCCCGCCGGGCCCGCGGCTTCAACATGCGTGTTCTCTACACCGCCCGCCGTCCCAACCCGAAAGCTGAGGCGGAACTGGGGATTGAGTACTGCACACTCGAAGAACTGCTGCGCCAGTCGGACTTCGTGTCCCTCCACACGCCGCTGACCTTGGAAACGCGCCACCTGATCGGCGCCAAAGAACTGGACATGATGAAGCCGACGGCCATCCTGATCAACACGGCGCGCGGCGGCGTCGTGGACCAAGAGGCGCTGACCGAAGCGCTCCAGCAAGGGGTGATCGCTGGCGCCGGTTTGGATGTCTTCACTGAAGAGCCCGTCTCTCCGGAGGAGGCGCTGCTGGAACTGCCCAACGTCGTTGTCTCCCCCCATATCGGCAGCGCCACCGTGGAAACGAGAACGCGGATGGGCTTGATGGCGGCGGAAAACATCCAGGCCGCTCTGGAGGGACGCCGTCCGCCCAATCTGGTCAACAGCGAGCTGTTTTCGTAATTTGCATTTTTTATAAGTGAATCAGTGAACAGGAAAAAAGCGGTTTGAGGCGCGCTCAACCGCTTTTTTATATAGGGAAAAACAGATAAAATCAACAGGAGTGGAAATTTGGTTCGGCTTTAGTATAATGAATGCAGAGGTGAGGCGATAACTATGGCAGGATTTTTCAGCAAGCTTTTTGGCGGATCCGACAAACCCGCCAGCGGGACAGCGCCGCAAGCCGGGGCCGCGAAGGCTGCGCCGGCCGGTTCCCCGGTTGAGGCTGTCCGGGCGAAGGAATCGCGATGGAACCTGTTCAGCCTAACGCAGCCCGTGCCCTACTATCAACTGGGCGATATCAACATCGTCGACGCAATCCGCGACTTCTACGTCGACGTGCCGGAGGACCTGAAAGCAGCCTTCCGCGCCAAAAACCCCGACATCGTGTTTCATCGGGACAAGTCCTTCGACGGTTTTCATTATTACTCCGATATTCCCATGCGCTCCGGCATCTATGACCTGGTAGAACGGATCAACCACCACCGCCTGCTGGCTGCCCAGGAATGGCTGGCCTCCGGCGAGGTTCCCGTCAACCGCTCCAAACTGGGTGTCCTGCACATCAACCCCTACGGTAAGACAGGCAGGGCTGGCGAAAACGCCCTGGAACTGCAGATCTTCCGCACCGATGAGTTCACCCACCGCGTCTTCCGGGCTGTCTATAAAGAGCTGCAGGCGGCCAACCATGAGATGCTCACCATGAAAACGGCGACCGAGGTGAACCGCTACAACGCCTTCCTGACGGAACTGAAGGTGCATGCCTGGGTGACCCTGCCCAGCGGCGGCGGCGAAGCCATCGTCCCCGGCAGCCAGGCGCCCACCGGCGCGACCCTGTACGGCGAACTCCTGGAAGAGGATTTGCAAGAGGGAACGCCGAAGTTCAGCCTCGTTAAATGGCTCTCCCGCAACCTGGCCGAGGCAGCCGGAACGGCGCCAAGCGCTTTTTCCGGGATCGAAAGCGCCATCCGCGGCTATGAACTGTTTGTGGACAAGGCGGATTACAGCGTTTGCCTGACCGTCTCCGTTGCGTTGAAGGATGTCCCGCCGGCCCTTGCCGGCAAGGCCGTTGCCTTCACCTGCGATGAAGCGGCCCGGCTGGTCCAGCAGCCGATGAGCCCCGCCGGCGAGTATACCCTCCGGTTGGTGGCGGCGCGCAAAGGCTTTGACCTGGGCTAATCCGAGAGACCTTTGGAGCCTGAAGGAGCAGATTCGCCGTCGGATACCTCCTGGGTGGAGGTCAATGATCATCTCCGAGCTTTCCCTTGCGTCTTGGGCGCAGGGGACTTTTTTTTGCAAACAACGGAAAAAATAGTTTACTGAATATGGAAGTATTGTTTCTACGGTAAACAAGTGTTAGGATAAAATAAGAATGATCCTATTTAGGGTTATTCGTGCGAATGACGAATGGAAAAAGGAGAGGGGAGCCCAGGATGAAGAAAGCGGTACATATCTTCGGCGCCGGGCTGTTATCTGTGGCCCTGTTGGCGGGTTGCGCCTCGAAAGGACCGGTTTCAAAGCAGAACGACACTGCGCCCGCTGCAAACAAACTCAAGGTGGCGACTAGTTTTTACCCCATGTATGAATTCACTCGGCAGGTCGGCGGGGACAAGGTGGACCTGCTCAATCTTGTCCCGCCGGGGGCTGAGCCGCACACCTGGGAACCGACGCCCAAGGACATGGAGGCGATGGCGAAGGCCAACCTGCTCGTCGTCAACGGCGGCATGGAAAGCTGGTTTGACAAGGTGATGAGTGCCGGCAGCCTGAAAAACGTGACGGTCGTGGAAGCGGGCAAGGGGTTGGAACGGCTGCCTGCCGGCGAGCATGCCGAAGGGTCGCATAAGGATGGTGGGCGCGCTGAAGACGCCCACAAGGGTGAAATACAGGATGAAAAGCAAGCGGGCAAGCCGGATGTCAGTCATGACGATCATGACCACGAGTATGATCCCCACTTCTGGGTATCGCCGAAGCAGGCCAAGGCAGAGGTGGAAAACATCAAGCAGGGCCTCATTGCCGCCGACCCAGCCAACGGGGAGTACTATGAAAACAACGCCAAGGCCTACATGGCGAAGTTGGACGCGCTGGATCAGGAGTTTCGCGAAGGCCTGACCGGTGTGAAAAAGAAAGAGTTTATCGTCACCCACCGCGCCTTCGGCTACCTTGCCCGCGATTACGGGCTGAAACAGATCGGCATCATGGGGGTCAATCCGGAGACAGAGCCGACACCGAAAACGGTGGCCCAGATCACTGACTTCGCCAAGGAGCATCAAGTCAAGTATATCTTCTTCGAAGCGCTGATCAGTCCCAAACTGGCCGAGGCCGTCGCCAGGGAGGCCGGTGCCCAGACCCTTGTGTTGAATCCGCTGGACGGGATCACCGAAGAAGACCTCAAGTCAGGCAAGGATTACATCGCCCTCCAAAGGGAAAACCTAAGCAACCTCAAAAAAGCCCTCAACGGGGAGTGACCTATTCAGGCTTGCCGATGGCAGCCATATAGATGACCGTTTCCTCACGGCCGTCAACGCCGGTGATCCTATCGACGGCCTCGTCATAGTAGGCGCCGATGGCGCAGCAGCCGAGGCCGAGGGATGTCGCCGCCAGGTAGGCGTTCTGCCCCACGTGGCCGGCGTCCTCATAGATATAGCGCAACCCCCGGGCGCCGTACTTGGCGAAGGTGCGCGCCATTACCGCTGTCCAGATCAAGGTCACGCTGCCCTCGGCCACCATGCGCTGGCCGAGAGCGGCTTCTGCCAGGGCATCGCCCCGATCGCCCCGTTTCAGCACACATAGACCGTGCTGGGGGACGCTGTAGTGGTAGAGGCCCGGCGACAGCCCCTCTACCCGGTTGACAGCGGCGTACATTTCGATGGGGAAGAGGCCGCCGGCGCACTCCTTGATGCTCCCGGGGCGCTTGACCTTGGGTCGCTCCGGCATCCGGTCGGGAAAGTACTTGGTATTCTCCTGAAAGGCGTAGCCTTGATCGCTCATCCTTATTGCCTCCTTTTTAACATGTTTAACATGGAATGCCCGATTGAGGCTTTCTATGGAAGAATGCGAAAAAGCCTTTCGACTTATCCATCGGATGCGTCGAAAGGCTTTTTGGTTAGCGCACCCGGACTCTCACCGGGCCAAGGATGCGGGCCTTGCAGGCAAGGCGCACGCCGTCATCGATGCGGTCGAACAACTCGTCCACCTCGTCGATATCCGGCTCGCTCAGATTGGCCTCCCCCTCCAGCACAGTGACCTGGCAGACGCCGCAACGGCCGTCTTTGCAACTGTATTCGATGTCGACGCCGTTGGCGTGGCCGACCTCCAGCAGGGTGGCGCCTTCCTCCGCCTCGACGGTCACGTCGCCCTGAGAGGTGACAAAGACAACTGGGATCATCCCGATACCTTCCCTCTGTTTGCGTTTTGCTCCATCTTGTGTAAAACCCTGACGATTTAATCGTAAAGGGGAATATCGGCGGCGTCAACTCCCAGGTGGTGATTCCTCTGGTTCGTACAAAATCCAAGCGCTTTCTTGTGGCGAATAGCCCGTCAAGAACCCCGTGCGGCCTAAGGCTCGTCAAAAATCCCATGCTGGAACGTGAACTCCCGGAAGATCTGTCGCTTTTTCAGATGGCAGCGTTCCTCGGCGCAGAGCAGTTTGGAGAGCGTCTTGACCGCCTCCAAGATGTGGGGGCCCTTGTTCAGCATGACACAGTCGGCGCGGTGGCCCATGGCGGCGTCGGTGATCTCCGCTCTCGCCGGCAGGCCCGTCTTGGCCAGTGTTTCCAGCACCTGGGTGGCCCAGATGACCGGCGTGTGGGCCGCTTCGCACATGCAAAGGATGTCCTCCTGGACGAGGGCCAGGTTTTCGAAACCGACCTCCACGGCCAGGTCGCCGCGGGCGATCATGATGCCGAAGCTGGGGAAGGCAAGACCAGTGATCAACAGTTGGGCCAGCCGGTGAATGGCCTCGCTCGTCTCGATTTTGGCGATGAAACCGATATCGGAACGACCCAATTCCGCCAACGCTGCCTGGAGATCGAGCAGGTCTTTCGGGCTATGGACGAAGGAGAGGCCGACGGCGTCGGCGTGATGGGCGACAAAGACCAGGTCCTGCCGGTCTTGCGCTGTCAAGGCGGGCAGTTCCAGGAGGGAGTCAGGAAAGTTAAGGCCCTTTTCCGGCTTGATTCGCGCAGAGGGCCCTGCCGTGGAGAGGACTTCCAGTTCCAGGTATTCATCTGTGATGCGGCGCGTGACTGTTCCGATCTTGCCGTCATCGATATAGATCCGTTGTTCCAATTGGACGAAGTGGAGCGCTTCCGGGAGGGTGCAACTGATCCCGGCCGGGCTGTCCTCTGACGCGGGATGGCCCATCCGGAGCGGATCTCGGTAGAGTCGCAGGGTATCGCCCGGTCGCACCTCCACCGTCACCGGTTGAGGGAGGATGGGACCGACGTTGAAGGCGACGTTCTTTTCACCGAACAGGAGAATCCCCTCTTGCAGGTAGGCGGTCCGGTCCAATCCGACCCGCACCCGCGTCGGGCTGACGCGCTCCATGATATGCAATGTCCGCAGCCGGTCCCGCGTGTCCTGAAACTGCAATTCGCTGCCGACACGCAAACGGTCGAGACCACTCTGGCGGGGGATGGCGATGATGAAGCGCGCCCTGCCATCGGGATCGGCGATGCGCCGCGTGAAGGGCGCCTCGGCATCCAAGTAGCCCTCCAGCAACCGGTAGGGAGAGCCGAAGGGATCGCGCGGCGTAGCTAGTTTGAGGGGTCGCGTCTCCTTGGCGAGCGGCCCGGTCCGGATCTTAGGGCCGCCCAGATCCATGAGGATGCGGCAACGCCGTCCGGCGCCCTCTCCGCGCTGTTCCAGGCTGTCTTCGGCGTTGCGGATGGCGACGATCAATTGTTTCCACTCCTGGGGACTGTCGTGGGCGCAGTTGATGCGCGCCAGGTCCATCCCGTTGAGGAGAAGTTCTTCCAGGAGTTCCTGACGGTGAATAACGGCAGTGTCCAGGGTCACCATGATCCGGGTGCCGCGCTTGTCCCGTGGGCGACCGAGCAGGCGGCGCGAGCGCAACTCCGTCAAGAAACGGGCCAGTTCCGAATCGGGTCGCTCTAGTGCCGTCGAGAGCGTTTCCACCCCGAGGTGACCGAGGACACGTTCGATCCCCAGGAGGACCGTCGCCTCCAGTCGGCCCAGGGAGGAGAGGCCGTATTCGGCCAAGGCAATTTGCAGATCCACGATGTCGTGTCGACGCATGGCGAGATAGGCCAGCAGGTTGTCGCGGCTGACGCGGGCTTCCGGCTCGTAGAGCGGATAGGCGTCAATAACGGATTGGGCATGGTCCGTGATCACGGCGTGAAAAGCAGCGAGTTGGTCTGCCAGCCAGTCCCGGCGATGCGGTGCAGGTGGGCGCAGAATGGTTGCCATCGGCACTCCCCTCGATAAGTGTAAAAATCCCCGTGATGAGGAAATATGTTGACATTTTTAGCGTACCGTGCGCCGGGCAGAGCAGGCAAGTTAACGATCAGTAAACCTTTATAATCGTATCTCCCATTTTTCAGGGTCCCTCCGAGAGGCTTCCCCATATCTTGTATATGGGAAGCTCTAACATTTTTGAAGGAGGGGTTGATATCCGATGATCACATTGCGCCTGTGTTCGTCCGGTTGCTGTCCTACTGTTCATGTCTCCCAGGGGATGGTCGTCATCACCGACGACGACGGGGGCCGGGTGACGCTGACGAAAGAGCAGTTAAAGCTTCTCGTCGACCGGTACGATGATATCGAGGCGATGAAGTGATGGCCGCCGAGTTGCTGGCTGCCCTGAGCATACGCTTTTTCCTCTTCGATTTTATTCTCTTCAAGCCCATCCGGGAGAGGCTCAAAAAAGTCCACTACTTCTTTCGCAAACTCCTCGGCTGCCCCTTCTGCCAGGGCTTCTGGTGCGGATTGTTCATCTACCTGCTCAACCATCCCATCGAATCGTGGATCGCCTTCTTGCAGTTCGGATTCATTTCGGCGATCCTTTCCCTATCCTGGAGCATCGCCGCCTATCCCTTGCTGAAACGGTATGAAGAGAACCACGATATACCGCTGACGTAACGGACAATACTCCGGCAAGGAGAAAAAGCCCTCCGATGGGCGAAAGCAAAAACCGGCCCCCCGGCCGGTTTTTGCTTGTACATTTGCATGTTCTGGTATTACACTAAAACTGGCAAAGAATTGAAGCGGCCTTGTCCAGTGATGAAGAGGGAATACTGGCTTTGAAATGGGGGAGCGAAGGATGCAAAGATGGGCGCTGGCGGCGGAAGAACTGGAAGACAGCCTGCATCTGCCGGCAGCCGCTTTGGACGCCATGGCCGGCCGGTTTCAACATGCCATGGAACAGGGGCTGGCGGGGAAAGGCGGCTCCTTGAAGATGCTGCCGTCCTATCTGGCCGGACCGACGGGGAAAGAGCGCGGAACCTTTCTGGCCCTCGATTTCGGCGGGACGAACGTGCGCGTGGCGCTGATGGAGCTCTCAGGAGGTCAGAGCCGGATCTTGAACCGTCTCAGCCGGCCGGTCCGGGCGGCGGACGGGCGTTACGACTACACCCGACACTCGGCGACGGCGGAGGAACTCTTTGACTTTCTGGCCTCCCTGATCGCTGAAACGATCGGCGATCATCGGGGGCGCTTTTACCTCGGCCACACCTTTTCCTTTCCGGCTCGCCAGGAAAACATCGGTAACGCCACGCTGATCCGCTGGGCCAAGGAGTTTCACACCGGCGGCGTCGAGGGTCATGATGTGGGGCAACTCCTGATCGACGCCTTGGCCCGCAAAGGCCTCAAGGACCGGGTGATCCCGGCGGCCATCATCAATGACACGGTGGGAACGCTGCTGACGGCCACCTACAGCGATCCCCACACTCGCATCGGCTCCATCCTTGGCACCGGCCACAACAGCTGCTACCTGGACCGTTTCGCCCCGGCCTTTGCAGCGCCCATGGTGATCAACATGGAGTCAGGCAATTTTGACGGCGTGCCGACTACGGCCTTTGATGAGCGACTCGACCGGCAAAGCGCGCAGCCGGGGGCGCAGCGCCTCGAGAAGATGGTGTCCGGCCTCTACCTCGGCGAACTGCTGCGACTGATCCTGCTCGAACTCATGCAGACGAATGGTCTCTTCGGGGGACAACCGTCGGCGGGGCTGGAACGGTCCTATTCGCTGTCGGCAGCCGATCTCTCCGACCTCCTGGCCGATGGTTCCGCTGAACTGGGCGGGGTTGGCGATTGGCTACGAGCGCGCGCCGGCATTGAGGTGAGCGATAGGGAGGAACGCCGACTGTTGCAGCGGATCGCGGCGGCAGCGGCCCGCCGTTCGGCTCGCCTGGCGGCGGCGACCTACCTGGGAGCGTTGCGCCATGAAGACCCTACCCTGACTTCCCGCCATGCGATCGCTGTCGATGGCTCCCTCTATGAGAAGATGCCCGGCTACGCCAACGCCCTGGACAGCGCCTTGGCTGAACTGCTCGGGGAAAAAGCGGGACAGGTCTCTGTCCGGTTAATAAAAAACGGCTCCGAGGTGGGCGCAGCTATCGCTGCCGCCATCGTCGCCGCCGCTTCAGATTAATTGACTTTTCCGTTGGCCGGAGTCAGCCGTTCGGAGAAGTGTTTGAAATCCTGTGTCAACCCATGCGATTCGATGTAGGCCAGGAAGAGATTGTTCAAGGAGATGGCTTCGTCCAGGCGCAACACCAGATCGTGCACCCGTTTTTGCAGTTCCTCTGTCCGGGACTCCACATCCTGAAGCCGCCGGTTGAGCGCCGCCGATTCCTCTTCCAGGCGCTTGACCCGTTCTTCCTGCGGACTGTCCAATGTTGACGAGGTCATTGAGGATTCCCGCCCCTTCCATGTCACTGAATGAATATGGTTTGTACATGCTTTATAAGGACATTGTAAACTTGCTGCGCCAAATTGTCGATATGCCTGGCGTCGCCGGATAAGGAAAAAGCCGTCGCGCGCTGCGACGGCCTTCAACCGGCTGCTTGGCCAAGGGAAGCCAAGCTTTCCTGCTGGTAGCGGAGCACCCGTGGCACATAAGCCTGGGTCTCCGCAAAGGGCGGGATCCCCTTGTATTTTTCCACGCTGCCGGGGCCGGCGTTGTAGGCGGCGACGGCTAGATCGACGCGTCCGCCGAAACGGTCCAGCATCTGCCGGAGGTAACGGACGCCGCCGTCGATGTTCTGGGCGGGGTCAAAGGCGTCCTGGACGCCGAGAGAACGGGCGGTGCCGGGCATCAACTGCATCAGTCCCATTGCGCCGGCCGGCGAGACGACACGGGGGTTGAAGTTCGATTCCGCTTTGATCACACCCCAGATCAATGAGGCGGGGACGTTGTATTTCTGCGCCGCCTGGTTGATCAGGTCGGCGTATTTTCCGGCGTGGATGCTTGTTTGCGCCGAGTAGGCCTGTCCTGCCTGTGGGCGGGCCTGAGCGGACAGGTTGTTCCATGCGCCGGCGCTGTTCGGGCCGCCGGTGGCGGCGCCGGCAAACTGGCTGAACAGGGCCGAAGTGACCGCCGACATCCCTGTATTGGCAACGGTTGCCGAAGGGGAGATCGCCGGCAGCGGGGGAAGGCTGACGTTCTGGCCGAGGGCCTGCGCCTTGATGGCGGCTGCCAGAGAATCGGAGAAATCAGCAAAGGACTGTCCCTTGGGACACTGCGCCTGAATCTGCTGGCGGATCGAATCAATCCCGACGATGGTCATGCCACACACCTCCCCGCTTCACTATACCCGAGCGAGCGCCCACCTGTAAAGGGTGGAACATCAGCAATCGTGTCAGAATATGGAACCGAAGAGGCAAGTTCCATCCGGAACAATGGTTCGGGCGGATACATAGGATAAAGCCCGGCTGTTTCTCTACGGAACAACCTTGTTAATACTAATGAGGGGAAACACTTTGTTGAGGTGAGCGGGATGAAAGAAGCCGCCTTGTTGCCGCGCTGTTCCACCTGCCGGCAGGTGCCGCCGGAAGGGATCGCCGGAGGGCTCTGGATCCGCGGCGTTTTTCTCTGCAACCGTTGTCTGGCTGACTTGTCCTCCTGGACGACCGAAAATGAGTCCTATCGGACCTTGAAAAACTCCTTGGACCGGCTCTGGCAGCGGCCCGATTGGCGGCGCCATTTGGCCTCGGGAGGCCGCCCGTGATACAATAGTAGGAAACGTTTTTGCGGGAGGTTTAAGATGGGGGATCGGCCTTTATGGCAGGCGTTGCAAGCGGATTATCAGGAGGGCGCGCTCGGGTTTCATACGCCCGGCCACGGGCGCGGGCGGGCGCTGGCCGGTCTGGGGATCCATCTCGATACGACCGAGTCCCCCGGCCTCGATGACCTCCACGCGCCGGAAGGCGTGATCGCTCATGCCCAGCGCCTGGCGGCCCGGGCCTTTGGCGCCGGGGCCACTTTTTTTTTGGTGCAAGGGGCGACCGTCGGCATCCATGCCCTCTGCCTGGCCGGCCTGCGGCCGGGTGATCGCCTCGCGCTGCCCCGGCACAGCCACCGTTCCGTGTTCGGCGGCCTGGTCCTGAGCGGGGCCGTTCCCCGCTACCTTCCGCCGCTCTGTGAAAGGGAGACGGGACTTCCCTTCGCCGTTGATTCCTCCGGCCTGGAGACGGCTGCCGAGGGTGCGACGGCCCTGCTGGCCTTGCGCCCCTCTTATTGGGGAACGGCGGAGGACCTGACCCCCTGGCGGCAAGCCGCCGAGCGGCAAGGGGCGGCCCTCTGGGTCGATGAGGCCCATGGCGCGGCCTATGTATTTTCATCGCGGCTGCCCGACTCGGCCTTGCGCCTCGGCGCCCATGCCGTCGTTCACGGCAGCCACAAGACCCTGCCCGTCCTCACCCAGGCGGCGATGCTCCATATCGGCGCTAGCGCCGCAGGCGGCACAGACGGCCAGGCCGTCGCTCGCGCGTTGGCCCTCTTGCAGACGACCAGCCCTTCTTACCTGCTGATGGCTTCCCTCGATGAGGCCCGCTGCCGGATGGAGGAAGAGGGTGAGGGGCTCTGGCACAGGACTGTTGAGCGGGCGCAAAGACTGCGCAAAGACCTCAATCATCTCAAAGGAATTTTTTGTTGGGGCGAAGAAATAATCAATCATCCGGCCGTCTCCGGTTGGGATCCGACGCGCCTGCTCGTGGTGCTGCGCGGGGCCATGCCATCCGGCTACGCGGCGCGCAAGTGGTTGCGGCGGGCCCATGGAATCGAAGCCGAACTGGCTGGACCGAATTATCTGCTCTTTTTGCTCTCTCCCTTTGACTCCCCTGACGCGGACGCCCGCTTGCGGGCGGCCTTTCGAGATCTGTCGCTTGAGGCTGATTATGGGGCCGTTGCGGGGCGAAACCGGATCAGCGCCTTTGCTTCAGGACCGTTGCTCAAAGCGGCCTACGGCATCTGTCCGGAAACGGTGTTGTCGCCGCGGGAGGCATTCCATGCCCCCAGCCGCTGGGTGAGTTGGGCCGAGGCGCGCGGCCGCCTGGCCGCCGAGTTCATCTGTCCCTATCCCCCCGGGATCCCCCTGGTCGCCCCTGGGGAGCGCATCACCGCTGACATCGCCGAGACCGTCGAGGCCTTGCGCCGCGCCGGCGCCCAATGGCAGGGCGCCGCTGATCCGGGACTGTGCGAGTTGTTCATTATTGATGAATAGATCTTGTCGAGCCATTCTTCCCATCATCCATCATTGTAAACAAATCTACCATGCGAAGCAGGTGCGCTATGCCGGGATTGTTCATCACGCTGGAAGGAGCCGACGGGGCCGGAAAGACGACCCAGGGCGCCCTGCTGGCCCAAGCCTTCCGCATACTCGGTTATCCCGTTGTGGAGACGCGGGAACCCGGGGGGACGCCCGTCAGCGAGGCGGCCCGCCGGGTCTTGCTCGATCCTTCCTTAAAAGGCATGGCGCCCATGGCGGAGGTGTTCCTCTATGCAGCCGCCCGGGCGCAGCTGGTCAGCGAGGTCATCCGGCCGGCCCTCGCCTCGGGCGCCGTGGTGATCTGTGACCGTTTCACCGACTCCACGCTGGCCTACCAGGGCTTCGGCCGGGGCCTTGAACTGGAACGGTTGGCGGCGATCAACCGGATGGCCACCGAGGGGTTGACCCCCGATCTGACGCTCCTGCTCGATATCGACACAGGCGAGGGGCTTGGCCGGGCGCGGCAGCGGCGGCCGGAACGGACAGAGTGGCAAGGCGCCGATCGAATGGAACTGGAAGAGGCGGCTTTTCACGAGCGGGTCCGCCGGGGCTTTCTCCGACTGGCCGAGAAGGACCGGGCGCGCATCCACCCCATCGCGGCCGGCGGCGCCATCGCCGAGGTTCACCGCCGGATCATCGACGCCGCGCGCCGATTGGCGCCCAACCTGCCCTACTGTCAGGAGGAATAGGTCATGGCCGATGGGCTGAAAATCAAAGGATTCTTCACGGGCGTCGGCGACCCGCGCCTGGGCCATGAGGGGGAACGGGCCGCCGGCGCCGAGGGGAACAAGGAAGCCTTTTTGTCTGAACTGCACAAGGCCCGGGCCGGGCGGGACCGGTCAGACCTGCAGGAGATGCTGGCCCGAATTGACGAATCGGCCAACGCCTTGGCCCAGAACCAGACCGTGGGCAACTTCAAGAAGTACCGGGAACTGGTGAAAAAGTTCCTCGCCCAGGTGGTCGGCGGCGCCTACCAGTTGCGGGAGCAAACCGGCTGGGACCGCCGCGGTCGCCATAAATCGCTGATCACCGTGGAAAAGATCGATCGCCACCTCGATGAGATGGCATCTCGGTTCCTTGCCCAGCAGGCCGAACCGATCGATATTCTGGCGAAAATCGGTGAAATTCGCGGCCTCTTGTTGGATATCATTACCTAGGAGAGATGGCGGTGCGACTATCGCAAATCACAGGCCAGGAACGGGCCGTCCGGCAGTTGTCCCGGGGCCTTTTGGGGAACCGGGTGGCCCACGCCTACCTGTTTTCCGGACCCCAGGGCGTCGGCAAAAAAACGGCCGCCCGCGCCTTCGCCCAGTCCGTCCTCTGCCTGGAACGGGTGGAAGGCGACGCCTGTGAATCCTGTCCCGCCTGCCGGCAGTTCCAGGGCGGCAGCCACCCCGATCTCCTCATCCTGGCGCCCGAGGGGACAACCCTCAAAATTGAACAGATCCGGAATCTGCAAAAGCGCATCCGCTACCGCCCCTACCTGTCGTCCCATCAAGTCGTCCTGATCGAACAGGCCGAGACGATGCAGGGTCCCTCCGCCAACGCCCTGTTGAAGATCCTGGAGGAGCCGCCGGGACCGACTGTCTTTATCCTGATCACCGACCGCGGCCACGGCATCCTGCCCACGATCCGCTCACGCTGCCTGCCCGTCTATTTTCAACCTGTCCCAAGCGGGGAGATCGCCCGCTTTTTGAAAGAAAAGGGCGTTCCCGCAGGCCATGTGCCCCTGCTGACGCTGCTGGCCGACGGGCGCTGGGACCGCGCCGCCCGGCTGGCTGCCGAAGGGTTGCCGGCGGGGCGGGAAAAAGCGCGCCAGATCCTCGACGGACTGGTCCAGACCGGCGATAGCCGCATCTTTCAGTTCGCCGAAGAGTGGGACAAGGATAAGGAAGGCATCGCCGAGTTTTTTGACTACCTGACGCTCCTGCTGCGAGACCGGCTGCTGATCGCCGGCGCCGGCGGGGCGGAGGTGCCTGTGATCAACGGCGACATCGCCGGCGGCGCTGACCGGTGGCCCCTGCCGGTCCTGTTGACCGCCCTGGACACGGTCATGGCGGCGCGCCGCCTGTTGGATACAAACGCCAGCGCGCGCCTGCTGGTGGAGGACACGCTGCTGAAGCTGCGCGATCTGGCCCGGGGAGAGCCCCTGACGCCCTTGACTGCAGCCAAAAGATAACCTATAGATTCACGAGGATAACCAAAAGGCCGGAACGAATCGGCCCAAAACCTTGAGGAGGAAGGGTCCTTGGTCAAGATTGTCGGTGTCCGAATTAAAAAAACCGGGAAAGTGTATTACTTTGACCCGGGCGACCTGAATCTCCCGCTGCAGGAAAAGGTGATCGTCGAGACGGCGCGCGGCATTGAGTTTGGCGAGATCGTCATCTCCCCCCGGGAGGTCCCCGAAGAGAGCCTGGTCAACCCCTTAAAACGGGTGCTGCGGGTCGCCACGCCGGAAGACGTAAAACAGGTGGAGGAGAACCGCAACAAGGAGACCTCCGCCTATGAGATCTGCCAGAAAAAGATCGCCGCCCACCAACTGCCGATGAAACTCGTCGATGTGGAATACACCTTTGATTCCTCGAAGATCATCTTTTACTTTACCGCCGACGGCCGCGTCGATTTCCGGGAACTCGTCAAAGACCTGGCCTCTGTTTTCCGCACCCGCATCGAACTGCGCCAGATTGGCGTCCGCGACGAGGCGAAGATGATCGGCGGCATCGGCTGCTGCGGCCGCGTCCTCTGCTGCGCCTCCTTCCTGGGCGACTTCGAGCCCGTGTCGATCCGGATGGCCAAGGATCAGAACCTGTCCCTGAATCCGACGAAGATCTCCGGCATCTGCGGCCGGCTGATGTGCTGCCTCAAGTTCGAAAACGACTGCTACGAGCGCAAAGAGATGGGAAGACGCAGGGAAAAACCGCCGGAAACGCCAGGGCCGGAAGTCCAGTAATCGATCGAGGCGACGGGCCCCTCTTGATGCGGAGGTGGATCAGATGAACAAACGACTGACGGCCAGGGTGATCGCCTTGGAAGAACAACTGCGGGAGATGCTGGCCGAGATCGAAGCCCTGAAGATGGAAATCTATACCCTCGAAGAGGAGAACGACCGCCTGCGGGCGGAACGGGCCAATATGACGCCCGAAGCGGTGGGCCGGATCAATGACAATGTGCGCCAACTGCAGGGTGAGGGCTATGAAAACCTGAGCCGCCTCTACAAGGAGGGCTTTCACATCTGCCATGTCAACTTCGGCCAGCCCCGCAGGGGCGACGACTGTCTCTTCTGCGTGAACTTTCTCCATAAGGAATGAGGCCCCTGCTGATGAATGACCATGACGCTGACGACTGGGACGAGGCGGAAAGAATGCTGGAACAAGGACAGGAAAGCGCGCCGGAAGACGTAGCGAATGTGTCGGATATGCCGGAAGACGTGGCGGACATGCTGCCGGATCACTGGCCGGCAAAGTCGCTGGGTCCGGGGAAACTGCTCCTCTGCGCCACCCCGATCGGCAATCTGGACGACATCACCTTGCGGGTGTTGAAAGCCCTGAAAGAGGCCGATCTGATCGCTGCCGAGGACACCCGCCATACACGCAAACTGCTGAGCGCCTTCGACATCCATGTTCCCCTCACGTCCTACCATGAACACAACCGCCGCCATAAAGGCGCGGCCATTCTCGACCGGGTTGCGGAAGGCGCCACGGTGGCCCTCGTCTCCGACGCCGGTCTGCCCGGCATCTCCGACCCTGGAGAAGACATCGTCCGGGAGTGTGTTGAGCGCGGACTCCCCTTGGAGGTGCTGCCGGGACCAACCGCGTCGCTGACGGCGCTCGTGCTGTCCGGTTTGCCGACAGGCCGCTTCGTCTTTGAAGGGTTTTTGCCCCGGCCGAAAAAGGAGTTCCGGGAGCGGCTCCGCCGGCTGGCCTTCGAGGATCGCACGATGATCCTCTATGAGTCCCCCCACCGCATTCGGGAGACCGTCGAGAGCCTTTGCGACGCCCTTGGACCGGATCGCCCAGCCGCCCTGGTGCGGGAACTGACGAAAAAGTTCGAAGAGGTTCGCCGCGGTTCACTGGCGGAACTGGCCGCATCGGTCCGGGAGGGTGTGCGCGGCGAATGCACCCTCGTCATCGCCGGTCGCCCGGTCGCTGTCGAATCGGCTGATAAAACCGGGGCGACCGCCGATTTCTGGAACGAAGCCGCCGACGGCCTTTCCGGCCCCCCAGCGCTGCCGGAAAGCGAGCGTGAGCGGGCGGCGCTGCTTCGCCAGCGGCTCCAGTTACTCGAAGGCCGGGGGATGGACAGCAAAGCCGCCCTTAAGGCGGCGGCGCAGGAATTGGGCATACCCCGGCGGGAGGCCTACCGTCTGCGGTTACTCGTGGCAGACGAAGCAAGCGTTCCAGAAAACGAATAAACGGGATGGGCGCAAACCCATCCCGTCCTGTTGCAACGGAAAATCATGACCTTTTGATTGGCTGGAAATAATGGTATTATGTAGCCAATCAGCCAGCGGCGTTGTGCGCCATCGAAACGGCGCACTCCCGGCAGACAATCTTGCCGCGGAAGTTCTGAACCTGAACGGCGCTGCCGCAGAAGACGCAGGCAGGCTCGTACTTTTTCAGGATGATCTTCTCATGGTCGACGTAGATTTCCAGCGCGTCCTTCTCATCGATGCCCAGGGTTCTGCGCAGTTCAATGGGGATAACAACGCGGCCCAGTTCGTCAACCTTCCGTACAATGCCCGTAGATTTCATCGAAAAATGCCCTCCCTTCTGACTGAATCAACAAAATTCGACAACAATCATCACCCTAATGGTACCAATCATTCCAGGAACAGTCAACCCCCATTTTTTTTAAAATCAAACAAATACCGCATATTTTTTGATTTTCCCGACATAAAGATACTTCGATCCAGGGAAGGTTTTTTTGCCTTGAACGACCCGTCCCATCGAAGATTTTGCGCGAGGAGGTCCCCATGGTGAATCAGCCCCGGCCCACTTTCTACATCACCACCCCCATCTACTACCCCAGCGGCAACCCCCATATCGGTCACGCCTACACGACGGTGGCCACCGACACGATGGCCCGCTACAAGCGTTTGCGCGGTTGTGACGTCTGGTTTTTGACGGGATTGGACGAGCATGGCCAGAAGATCGAGCGGTCGGCCCAAGCGAAAGGCATGGCGCCCATCGACTACCTCGATCCGGTGGCCGTCACCTTCAAAAAGCTCTGGGAGCGGTTGGAGATCACCTATGACGACTTCATCCGCACCACCGAGGACCGCCATAAAAAAGCCGTTCAGGTCATCTTCCAAAAGATCTGGGACAACGGCGACATCTACAAATCCGAGTATGAGGGCTGGTACTGCACGCCTGACGAGGCCTTCTGGCCGGAGCGGCAACTGAAGATCGGCGAGAACGGGGAAAAGCTCTGCCCCGACTGTGATCGCCCCGTCGAGCGGATGAAGGAAGAGAGCTACTTCTTCCGCATGTCCAAGTACGCCGACCGGCTGCTGCAACATATCGAGGAGAACCCCGAATTCATCCAGCCCGTCAGCCGGCGCAACGAGATGGTCAGCTTCATCAAACAGGGCTTGGAGGATCTCTGCGTCTCCCGGACGACCTTCAAGTGGGGCATCCCCGTGCCGATCAACGCCAACCATGTCATCTACGTCTGGTTTGACGCCCTGTCCAACTACATCACCGCCCTCGGCTACGGCAGCGACAACGACGAAAAGTACCGGCGCTACTGGCCGGCCGACATCCACCTCGTCGGCAAGGACATTGTCCGCTTCCACACCATCATCTGGCCGATCATCCTGATGGCCCTCGGTGAACCGCTGCCGAAACAGGTCTTCAGCCACGGCTGGTTCCTGCTCGAATCGGGGAAGATGTCGAAATCGAAGGGCAACGTCGTCGACCCCTTCATGCTCGCCGATCGCTACGGCGTCGACGCCTTTCGCTACTTCCTCATCCGCGAGATGATCGGCGGACAGGACGCCGTCTACTCGGAGGAGACGCTGATCGGCCGGATCAACACGGACCTGGCCAACGACCTGGGCAACCTGCTCCATCGCTCCTTGTCCATGGTGGAGCGCTTCACCGGCGGCGTCGTCCAGAAACCGGACGCGGCGGCGGAGGGACCTTTGGAGAAAGAGATCCAGGAATTGGCCGCCAAAACTGTCGCCGACTTCGGCGCTCTGATGGACCGCTTCGAACTGGCCAACGCCCACAGCGCCCTCTGGAAGCTGATCGGCCGCATGAACAAGTACATCGATGAGCGCGCCCCCTGGTCCTTGGCCAAAAAACCGGAGGCCCGGGCCGAACTGGAGGCCGTCTTGTACACGATGGTCGAAAGCCTGCGCATCGCCGCGATCCTGTTGCAGGCCGCCATGCCCAAGGTTCCCGGCAAGATCTTCGCCCAACTGGGCCTGTCAGAACCGGACTCATTGGAACTTAATCTGCCGGATTACAGCGGCCTGATGACTTGGGACGCCGCCCGCTGGGGCCTCTTCCCCGACGGCGTGAAAGTGGCGAAGGGCGATCCCATCTTCCCACGCATCGACCTGGCGGCGATCCTTGCCGAGGGCGCCGAGACCGAGCCGCTCAAAGCGGGAAAAGCAGACGCCAAAACATCAAAAACTGTGAAAGAGGCGACTTCCGTGTCGACAATCGAAAATCCTGTCCTGCAAGAAGCCGTTGCAGCCCCGGCGGAAACCGTCGCCGAAGCGCCTGCCGAAGCGTCTGCCGAAGCCCCTGTCATGGAACCCCTCCTGCCGGAGATCAGCATCGAAGACTTCGCCAAGGTCGACCTGCGGGTGATCGAGGTCCTCGCTGCCGAAAAAGTGCCCAAAACGGACAAACTGCTCAAGCTGCAGGTCAAACTGGGCGAAGAGACGCGCACCGTCGTCTCCGGCATCGCCCAGCACTACGCGCCGGAGGAATTGGTGGGCAAGAAGCTCGTCCTGGTGGCCAACCTGAAGCCGGCCAAACTGCGGGGCATCCTCTCGCAGGGCATGATCCTGGCGGCCTCCAAGGACGGGGTGCTGGAGGCGCTCACCGTCACCGCCGACATCCCCGCCGGCAGCCGGGTGAAATAGATGCGGCTCTTTGACACCCATGCCCATATGGACGACAAGTCCTTCCGCGATGACCGGGAAGCAGTGCTGAAGCAGGCCCAGGCGGCCGGCGTGGAACGGATCGTCAATGTGGGATATGACATCCCCTCGTCGGAACGCTCCGTCCGCCTTGCTGACGACTACCCCTTCATCTACGCAGCGGTCGGCATCCACCCGCACGATGCCGCGAGTGTGGACGACGATACCTATAAAACACTGGAGCAGATGGCCGCCCACCCCAAGGTGGTCGCCATCGGCGAGATCGGCCTCGACTACTACCGCGATTTGTCGCCCCGGGACCGCCAGCGGGAGGTCTTTGTGGACCAACTGGCGCTGGCGCGGCGGCTCGATAAACCGGTCATCATCCATGACCGGGACGCTCATGGTGACATCATGGAGATCCTGAGCAAAGAGGGCCGTGGACTTTCCGGCGTCCTGCACTGCTTTTCCGGCAGTGGGGAGATGGCCCAATTCTGCCTCGATCTCGGCTTCTACATCTCCCTGGCCGGTCCGGTCACCTATACGAACGCCCGGGGCCTTCTCGACATTGCTAAGCAGGTTCCTAAGGACCGGCTGCTTGTCGAGACCGACGCGCCCTATCTGTCGCCCCATCCCTTGCGGGGAACGCGCAACCACTCAGGCAACGTGGCCCTGGTGGCGCAAAAAGTGGCCGAACTGCGCGGCGAGGATCCTGAGGAACTGGCGGAACAGATGCTGCGCAACGGCTGCGCCCTCTTTCGGATTCCTTTCCCTTCATAACCGATCATACGGTAGGTCACGAACTGGAACCCCTGGCAGCAGGGGTTCTTTTTTTTTCCGCCCCTTCATATTTTTGACCATCGCCGCCTTGTCCGAAAGACAATCCTATGCGGCCGGGAGGGGTTGGAAGATGACCATAGCGGCCATCACAACAAAGGAAAAGGGATGGGGAAGCCTTGTCGCGCGTCCGGCCATCGTTGTGGGGATTGCCCTCGCCTTGGCCGCCGTGCTTTTTTTGGCCCCTTTTTTTGACGGTGTCCTGGGAAAAGCGATCACGGTGGAGGTCGACGGTCAGACACGGACCGTCCACACCTCCAGCCGCACTGTCGGCGAAATGCTGAAAGGCCTGGGGATCGCCTGTGAGCCCGGCGATCAGGTCTATCCCGATGTCAATGAACTGCTTCAGCCGGGGATGTCTGTGCAGTTTCGCAAGTCCCGCTGGGTCGAACTGCTCGTGGACAACCGGATCATCACCTTCCGCCAGGTCGGCGGCGTATCGACGGAGCGAATCGCCGATTTGGGCGTCCCTACCGGACAGGAAGACCGCCTTGACCGGCTCGACGGCGCCGATGGAGACAGCGCCCGCCGCTGGCATCTGGTCCGCCTGACCCGGAGCAGCCGCGAACGGAGCGAGCCTGTCACCTTCTCCCGGCAAGTGATCTATGACAGCACCCTCCCAGAAGGGGTGGAGCGGGTGGCCATGGCCGGCGCCGATGGCGTCGCCGTCGTCCGCGAACAGGTCACCTTTGAGGACGGACGCGAGGTCTCTGCTGAAGCGCTGGAACGGCAGGTCATCCAAAGTCCCCGTCCGGAAGTGGTGATCCGGGGGGGCGCAGGGACCCCCGGCCGATTGCTGATCGCGTCGCGCGGCGGCAGCGCGGCGTCGGGCGAGCAAAAGGGCGCCGGGCAGGCTGCCGCCTCCGCGATTGGGGCAGCCTCCGGTGAACGAAGCATCACACGAACGATGCGCATGGAGGCGACAGCCTACACCCATACGGGGAACCGCACGGCAACAGGCGTCTGGCCCCATGTGGGCATCATCGCCGTCGATCCCGGCGTGATCCCGCTGGGCACGATGCTCTATGTAGAGGGCTACGGGATGGCCCGAGCGGCCGACACGGGCGGCGCCATCCGGGGATCGATCATCGATGTTTTTTTCGACAGCAACGAGGAGTGTTTTCAATGGGGGAGGCGGAAAGTGACCGTTCATATACTCGAATGAAAAAGCCGCCGCTTTAATAAGCAACGCTCGTTGAAAGGCGCAAGTAAAATATTGATTAAAAACGTCGAATAAAATATGGATTAACTCCTATTATTCTACATACTTGGCTTTGACAAGCCCCCTTTCGTTCAGTAAAATGAGAACACACTACCGGTAAGCACTTGGTCGAAAGGGGAATCCGTCATGCTGGATGACACCACTGATCTGACCGAGCGACTTCACCCAGGCCCGCTGCGGCGGGCCAAACGACTCACCGATCCACCGCCACCCGGCGATTGGCGGCGGTGGGGAACGGCGCTGGGCCTCTTCGCCGGCATTGCGCTCATCCTCTTCGGCATTTACAGTTTCCTGCAAAAAGACATCATACTCGACGTGGACGGTGAACAAAAAGCCGTCGGGACCTTCAAAGCCACTGTCGGGGAAGCCCTGGCGGAAGCCGGCGTGACCCTGGCCGAAAAGGACAAGGTGGATCCGCCTGCCCCGACTCTGTTGAAAGACGATATGACCTTACATATCATCCGCGCTTTTCCCATCACCGTTTTCGCGGACGGGAAAAACCAGGAGCTCGTCACAACACCTGCCTCTGTTCGAGACATTTTGGCCCAAGCGGCCATCCAACTGGGCGCCCTCGACCGTGTCGAGCCGGCGCTTGATGCAACGGTGGACAAGCCTTCCACCGTCCGTGTCGTTCGCGTCACCCAGGAGGAGGTCGTTGAAGAGCAGTCTGTCCCGTACCGGACGGAACAGAAATCGGACAACACCTTGGAAAAGGGCCTCCGCAAGATCGTTTCCCGTGGCCGCAACGGCCTGGAACGGAACAAAATGCTCGTCACCTACGAAGACGGCGAGCCGGTGAAAAAAGACCTGATCGCCCAGCAGATCGTCCGCTCTCCCGTCAACCAGGTGGTGGCCATGGGCACCATCGACCACGTCTCACGGGGCGGCCTCAATTTCCGCATCCGCGAGGCCCGTTACATGGTGGCGACCGCCTATACCCATACGGGCAGGAACACCGCCTCCGGCGCTTATCCGGAAGTGGGGATGGTGGCGGTCGATACGACGGTCATTCCCATGGGCTCCCGCCTCTATGTGGAGGGCTATGGCTTTGCCCGCGCCGCTGACCGCGGTTCCGCCATCGTCGGAGAGCGCATCGACCTCTTCATGGAATCGCCGGAAGAGGCGAGGCGATGGGGAAAGCGGACGACAAAGGTATACGTCATCGAATAAAGCGCGGTTTCAGCGCCATCTGTCATCGTGCCTTTTTGGCCCGCCCCGGTCCGGGGCGGGTTTGGTTTGTTCGCAAACGGGGAAAACCGACTATGAGGTGAACACGCTGTCCAGGGAAAAGATTCGAGAAGTCATCGTCGTCGAGGGTCGCGACGACCTGCTGGCGGTGCGGCGCGCCGTCGACGCCCAGGTGATCGTCACACAAGGACTGGGCATCAGCCCGGAAACGATGGCGGTCATCGGCAGAGCCCAGGAACGCTGCGGCGTCATCGTTTTCACCGACCCGGACGGACCGGGTGAACGGATCCGCCGCTGGGTGACCGAGGCCGTTCCCGGCGCCAAGCATGCCTTTTTGCCAGCGGCGTTGGCCAAGAAAGACGGCAAGGTCGGCATCGAGCATGCTTCACCGCAAGCCATCCGTGAAGCCCTCGCGCAGGTGCGATCGCCGGGGACGCAACGGGAGATCTACAACCGTGATGATTTACGGCAATGGGGCGTCGATGGCGTGCCGGGCGCAGGGCAGCGCCGGGAGGCGCTCGGCGAGCGCCTCGGCATCGGCCGCGCCAACGCCAAGCAGTTTTTGCAGCGGGTCAACCACTTCGGCCTCAGCCGGAGCGAGATTGAGCAGGCGCTCAAAGAGATCGAAGAACAGTAAAAACAGGAAGCATCGCGCCTTTGAAAGAAACGATCTGCACGAGGATTTAGGCGATACAGAGATAGGAGACGAAACCGATGGCTGGAGAACTCCGACAAAACCTCAGCCGGTACGGCATTCGCGCCAAAAAGGGACTGGGCCAGAATTTCCTGTCTGATCCGGTGTATGTGGGGCGCATCATCGACGCAGCCGAACTGTCTGCCGGCGACGTGGTCGTCGAGATCGGCCCAGGCCCGGCGACGCTAACGCGCGATCTGGCCGAAGCCGTCGGCCCCGGCGGCAAGGTGATCGCCGTGGAGGTCGATGAGAGCCTGCGTCCGCTGCTGGATGATCTGTGCCGCGACTACCCCCAGGTGGACATCCTCTGGCAGGACGCCCTGAAGGTGGACTACGACGCCGCGACACAGCCCTGGCGGGGCGACAAGCCCTTCGTCCTCGTGGCGAACCTCCCTTACTACATCACCACACCTATCCTGATGCGCCTCCTGGAAGGTCACTTTTCCGTGTCCCGGCTGGTGGTCATGGTGCAGAAGGAGGTGGCCGACCGGATGCTGGCGCCGGCCGGTCACAGCGATTACGGCGCCCTTTCGGTGGCCATCCAGTACCACTGTGCGCCTACGCTGGTCACCAAAGTCCCGCCCGGCGCCTTCATCCCGCCGCCGAAGGTGAGCTCCGCCGTCGTGCGCCTCGATCGCCGCACAGCGCCGCCGGTGGCGGTGGTCGACGAAGCGGCCTTTTTCCGCGTCGTCCGGGCCGCCTTCAACCAGCGGCGTAAGACCCTATTGAACGCCCTCGGCGCTCTCGGACTGGCTTTGAATAAGGAAGAAATGGCCCGCAGGCTGACAGCCGCCGGCGTCGACCCGGGACGGCGTGGGGAGACCTTAAACCTGCAGGAGTTCGCGAACGTGGCTGACGCGCTGTATGCAGAAGCATAGAGCCTGAACCAGCATGCAGAACTTGGTGAGGTAAAACGAGCATTCTAGAACCGTAGAACCCCGGAATTCTAGAACCGATCATACTAGACCTGGAACCTGGAGACGTAAGCAGCGCAATATGAGCAAAGCACCGGCAGGGCTCGGCATGAGACCTTTACGCCGGTGTTTTTTCATTGAAGAGAGAAACCCGCCTAGGTATGGCATCTGAAGCAGCACCGCAGGCAGGAGGAAAAGACGACTGGGTCAAATAGAATAGAGAGCTTGCGCTGATAAGAACACCCCCCATAAAGAGAACCGTAAGACGCCGCAGCATTACCGGAAAGAGCACCAAAAGACACCGATAAATGCTTTATTTACGAGAAACGCAAAGGGGATGTCATCCATGCCAGTCCTGCCTTCCGTTTGCCCTCTCGACTGCCCCGACGCCTGCGGCCTGCTGCTGGGCGTCGAAGGGAATAAGGTCGTCTCCTGTAAGGGCGACCCGGATCATCCCTTTACCCGCGGCTTCCTCTGCGGCAAGATGGGACGATTCCCCGAGCATCTCAATTCGCCGGAACGGCTGACGCAGCCGCTACGCCGCACCGGGCCGAAAGGGACGGCGCAGTTTGAACCGATCTCCTGGGACGAGGCCATCGGAACCATCGTCGAGCGCTTTCAGGCCATCATCGCCGAAAACGGCGCTGAGGCGATCCTGCCCTACTCCTACGCCGGCACCATGGGCCTCGTCCAGCGCAACAGCGGCCACGCCTTCTTCCACCGCCTGGGGGCAAGCCGGCTCAAGCGGACCATCTGCGCCACCACCGCTGATGTAGGTTGGACGATGACCCTGGGAGAGACGATGGGCAGCGACATCGAGGCGATGGTTGACGCCGACCTGATCCTGATCTGGGGGATGAACGTGGCCTCCACTCATATCCACCTGCTGCCTTTCCTGAAGGAAGCCCGGAAAAAGGGCGCCCAGGTGATCCAGGTGGATTGCTACAAAAACCGCACCTCCGCCGTCGCCGACCGCGTCGTCCTCATTCCGCCGGGAACCGATACGGCACTGGCCCTCGGCGTGATGCATGTCCTCATCCGGGAAGACCATATCGACCACGCCTTCATCGAAGCGCATACGGAGGGATATGGAGCGCTCAAAGAAAAAGTGCTCCGTGATTACGCCCCTGAACAGGTCGAGGCCTTGACCGGCATTGCCGCTTCGACCGTCACCGAGTTGGGCCGCGCCTACGGCGCAGCCCGGGCGCCTTTCATCCGTGTCGGCAACGGACCCAACCGCCAGTGGGACGGCGCGATGATCTACCGCACCCTGGCCTGCCTCCCCGGGCTCACCGGCGCCTTTGCCAAAAAAGGCGGCGGCATCCACGCCTCCTCCAATACCGGACAGGCGTTGCCTTTAGCTCTTGTCACCAGGGAGGACCTGGAGCCCCACCCAACCCGGGAGATCAACATGATCGAGTTGGGCCAGGCGTTGCTGGACCGGAAGGATCCGCCCATCCGGGCGCTCTATGTCTACCACGCCAACCCGGCGGCAGTGGCCCCGGAGTCGGAAAAAGTGCTGCAAGGGCTGCTCCGGCCGGACCTCTTCACCGTCGTACACGAACAGGTCCTCACCGACACGGCGCGCTACGCCGACGTCGTCCTGCCGGCGACAGCCGCCCCGGAGCATGCCGACCTCTACCGTTCCTACGGCCACTTCTACATCCAGCGCGCCTATCCGGTGGCGCCTCCGCCGGGAGAGGCCAAGAGCAATCTGGAGGTCTTCTGCTTGCTGGCTAAGTCCTTCGGCTTCGCGGAGCCGCATTTTCAAAAGACTGCCGATGATCTGATCGAGGAACTGCTGGCACAAAAAACGCCGCTGCTGGAGGGGAGCGACCGACCGGCCCTCACGGCGGGACGGCCGGTTCGTCTCAACGTGGGCGACAACCCGCCCTTGCGCTTCGGCCGCTTCCAGACCGCCTCCGGCCGTTTGATGTTCGAGAATCCAGCCCTGGCGGAGCGGGGCTACCCAACCCTGCCCGAATACCGCCCCCGTGTGAAGGATGCGGCGGAGCAGGCCTACCCCCTGCGCCTGCTTGCCAACCCCGGACATCACCTGCTCAACAGCACCTTCGGCGGGGCCGATGAGACGGAGCGCCGCGAGGGGCCGCATCGCATCCTCATCGCTGAAGCCGACGCCGCGGCCCGCCACATCGTCAACGGCCAGCCGGTGCACGCCTTCAACGCCCTGGGCGAGGCTTTTTTCGAAGCCTGCGTCACCGCCGATGTGCCCGCCGGCGTCGTCATCGTCGAAGGGGTGCGCTGGCAATCGCGTGTGCCCGGCGGGAAAAACGTCAACCACCTGACAGCCGGGAAGGGAACCTTGCTGGCCGGCGGTTCCACCTTCAACGACAATTATGTGGAGGTAGCGCCAAAGGAGGCAAAAAAAGTTCATTTGGGGGATTGCCAACTTTGCGCTGAGTCGCTACAATAATAAACAAGACAGAGACGTCCGGTAGCCAATCGGATTGTCTCTGTCTTTTTCTTTTCCTCCCATTGTTTTCGACATCGTTGTTTCGCGGGGAAGGGGTGGCGCCTACGGAAAGTTTGGTTTCGCTGACACCAGCCGTATTCCTGGCCGGAGTCGCCGCCTTCGCCGTACACCACCGCTTCCGGAAGCAAGAAAACGATACGGAGGCGCTGCAGAAGGCATTACAGGCGCTGGCGGAAGGTGACCTTCGCGAAAACCGCTACCCGCAGACAGCCGATCCCTTGTTCACCAGGGTGAGGGAGACGGCGGGGCGGTGGCGGGAAACCATGAAGCGACTGAAGGGCACCGTCGGCCCGCTCAACGGCGTGGCGGAAAAACTCCAAATTGACCTAGAGGAGATCCGTAGCGGCAATGAACGGCTGGCCGCCCAAGCCGGCGAGGTCGCCGTCATGACAGGCGACGCCGCCCGGCAGGGAAAGGAAGCGGAAAGCGCGCTGCGACAGGCCGTCGAGGCCACCCGGAACATCGCCGGGGCGGCCGAAGACATCCACCGGCAGAGCCGGCGCAGCCGGGACCTGGCCCGGTCAGGGACCGAGGGCGCCCGGCAGGTGAGCGGTTGCATGGAGGAAATCAGCCGGCGCAGCGAAGAGATGCACCACGTCTTCGTCCGGTTGGAGGAATTGGCCGCCCAGATCGATACGATCACCGCCACCATCGGCGTGATTTCCGAACAAACCCAACTCCTCGCCCTGAACGCCGCCATCGAAGCGGCCCGTGCCGGCGCAGCCGGCGCCGGATTCGCTGTCGTGGCCGGCGAGGTCAAGAAACTGGCCGTTCAGTCCCAGACCGCTGTCCGCGATACGGGCATGATGCTGACCGAGATCCGCAAGTCCGTTTCCAGCCTGGCCCACCTCTCCGCACAAGGAAGGGATGCCGTAGCGAACGGCAGGGCATCGGTCCACAACATCGCCACCCTCTTTCGGGAACTCTCCGAAGCGGTCGATGAGACGGAGCGGAGGCTGGCGGAAGCCGCAACCAACCGGAGCGTCCAGGTCGAAGCCATGACCAGCAGCGCCGGCTTTATCGGCGGCATCGTGGAACGCTTCCACCAGGCCTCCCAGGGCGTATCTGCCGTGGCCGAGGAGGTCCGGCGTCAGCAAAATCTGCTGGAAGAACTGAGCCGGTTGGGCAGCGTCGTCTTTCGCGAATCGGCGGTGCTCCAGGAGATCACCGACCCGGTGCGGCTGCTCGATGAGGGCGCGGCAGGCGAAGACCCCGCTGTCCGGGAACTGCAGGCCCGGATCAAGGCGCTGATCCAGGAAAGGAAAAGCAGCCTCGAAGATGAATCGACCCATCGCCCCTTCGCGGAGGAACTGATGCGGTGCTACCCCCAGGTGGAAGCCGCCTACAGCGCCCGCGAAAACGGCGCTTTTATCGTGTCCCTCCCGCCAGCCGGCCTCGCCAACGCCCGGCATCGTCCGTGGTGGAAGGAAGCCATGGCGGGTATGGAATATATTTCCGAACCGTATTTGTCCGCGATCACACGGCACTGGTGCCTGACCCTCTCCTGGCCGATCCGCTCTCCCGCCGGCGCCATCTCCGGCGTCTGGGGAGTCGACATCGCCATCGAGGGCGGGAACCGTGACGAGACGGCGGGCAGCCGGAGCGGTCCAACCGGACCGTACGGGCGGCGAGGAGGCGCCGCCTCCGGCTAACAACCGGAAGGGCGCCGACAAAAGAGTGAGTAAGGAGAGTGAAGGTTCAATGAAGAAGATCGAAGCGATCATCCGCCCGACGAAACTGGATGAAGTGAAAGAGGCCCTGAACCGGATCGGGGTTCGCGGCATGACGGTCACCCAGGTGGCAGGTTGCGGTTTGCAGAAAGGCAAAAAAGGCTTCTACCGCGGTTCCGAGTACACCATCGACCTGCTGCCCAAGGTCAAAATCGAGGTCGTCGTTGCCGATTCACTTGTTGACGAGCTCCTCAAGGTGATCACCGACCAGGTCCGTTCCGGGGAGATCGGAGACGGCAAAATCTTCGTATCGCCGATTGAAAACGTCGTCCGCATCCGCACCGGTGAAACCGGCGATGTGGCGCTCTAAGGATATCCCAGGGAAGAGGTCTATCCGGTTCGGACGAACCGCACGGTTGCCTAGGGGAGCATAGGGGCTCCCGAGGGAAGAGGTAAAACTTCCTTCGGGAGCCCTATGTGTTTCTCCAGACATAAAAACAAGCCAAAAAAAGCAAGTGGTATAGAAGAGGAGGACTTATTATGAAGCGCATCGCCCTGTTCGCCATCCTGATGCTGCTCGCGGTGACCTGCCTGGGCCTGGCCCCCGCCTTCGCCGATGAGGTCGCCCCTGCGCCTGCCGCCACCGCAGCCGCTGCTGCGACCGCCGCCCCCGCCGCTGACGCGGCTGCCGCTCCGGAAGCGCCGAAAGCCGACACCGGCGACACCGCCTTTATCATCGTCTCCGCCGCCCTGGTCATGCTGATGACCCCTGGTCTGGCCCTGTTCTACGGCGGCATGGTCCGCAAGAAAAACGTCCTCAGCACGATGATGCACAGCTTCATCATCATCTGCCTCGTCTCGGTCATCTGGGTGCTCTACGGCTACTCCCTGGCCTTCGGTCCTGACAACAATGGGATGATCGGCTCCCTCGATTGGGCTATGTTCAACAACGTCGGACCCGACCCGAACCCCGACTACTCGGCCACCATCCCCCACTCCATCTTCTCCATGTTCCAGTTGATGTTCGCCATCATCACCGCCGCCCTGATCAGCGGCGCCTTCGCCGAACGGATGAAGTTCTCCGCCTTCCTGCTCTTCACCGCTATCTGGATCACCGTCATCTACTTCCCGCTGGCCCACTGGGTCTGGGGCCTCGGCGGCTGGCTGCGCAACCTGGGCGCCCTTGACTTCGCCGGCGGCACCGTCGTCCACATCAGCTCCGGCGTCTCCGGTCTCGTCCTGGCCATGTTGCTCGGCAAGCGCCGCGGCCTGGGCACCACCCCGATGCCTCCCCACCAACTGCCCCTGACCGTTCTCGGCGCCGGCCTGCTCTGGTTCGGTTGGTTCGGCTTCAACGCCGGCAGCGCCCTCGGTGCCAACGGCCTCGCCGGCAGCGCCTTCGTCACCACCAACACTGCCGCCGCTGCCGCCGCCCTGAGCTGGATCTTCGCTGAATGGATCCGCCAAGGCAAGCCCACCGTTCTTGGCGCCGCCTCCGGCGCAGTCGCTGGCCTGGTCGCCATCACCCCGGCTGCCGGTTTCGTCACCGCCGGTTCCTCCATCATCATCGGTCTCATGTCCGGCGTCATCTGCTACCTCGCCGTCATCCTCAAGCCCCGCCTCGGCTATGACGACGCCCTTGACGCCTTCGGCATCCACGGCGTCGGCGGCACCTTCGGCGCCATCGCCACCGGCATCTTCGCCACCACCACCGTCAACTCGGCCGGTGCAGACGGCCTCCTCTACGGCAGTTCCGAACTGCTGGTGAAACAGCTCATCGCCGTCGGCGCCAGCTACGTCTTCGCCGCTGTCGGCACATTCATCATCTACATGATCGTCAACGCCATCTTCAAGGCCCGCGTCACCGTCGAAGACGAAGAAACCGGCCTCGACATCACCCAACACGGCGAAGAAGGCTACCCCGACTTCGCAGTGCAGGCCGGCGGCCTCTCCAGCATCAGCTATTCCAGCAGCAGCGCCAGTTCGAGTGTGGTGCACAGTCACTAAGTTTGGTTGAAAAAGCGACAATCGTTAAGAAGACCACAGTCGCCCGGGAAGGGTGGCTGTGGTCTTCTTGGTATGCTTGTCATGCAAGTTTTGTGCAAGGTAAATTTCCCAATGCCGAGGGTGCTAGACGTAAGAGTACTTTTACTATAAGAATAGTGCCTGGAGCCTTTCCAATAACGGGTGTTTTTTTAGACATTTTTCAACGGTATAATCAGTTTCCCAAGAACTATAAGTATTGAATTATTTTAATATACTTGGAGCTAACTGTCTCATATAAAAAACCTCCAGAATTTCCGAGCGGAGTATTTTATGCATTTCTTTATACTTTTCAAGTGATCCTTCGAAAAAACCAGCTACAAAAGGTGGCCAAGAGGTCGCCGCCTTTTCGGCTTCTAACTGTATTGCATCAATGAACCGATGAAACTGGTTAAGTAGTGCATAACGACCAACGGGGGCTGATTTAATATGTTTGAAAGTCAAATTGTAATCTAAGGTAACAAGTGAAAGGAAATATTCAAATCGATTGAAGGCATCATTAAATCGATCGTCTTGGGGGATAAGGTCTTTTAGAGAAAAACGAATCATTTGATAAAGATAGTCGTTTATGGGCGTAAACGAATAGATGTCCGTTAAATCTTTTGGGTTAATATTGTGTATAGCTAAGGAAGATGCTATATAGACAGGAAGATTATTAAAAGGTTTTACGTAACGGGGTTTATCAAAAAGGGATTTTAGGGTATTGTACTTTCCTGCGGCGATGGAAGCCACACCTGCTGAATACATCAAAATCAATGAGGGATATAATTCAAAGTTGTCCCTATCACTGTTCGCAGTATTTCAGTTGCGCTATCATATTGCTGCATTCTTTTTCGGAGTTCTCGTAATGAATTTCCTATGTCAAAGGAAAATAATCCCCCAGACAATAGTTCATACACGCTCTCTCTTTCTTGGGACACAAAGTCGTGAAGACGAATATGGTATTTTGTTTCCGCTAAATATTTTTTTAAGATCGATGTTGCTATTTTGGCTGAAGCCGGGTGAGGTTTATTAATTTCCTCTAACGCTTCGATCTTTTCAGAGAGTAACTGGAAGAACGAATCTGCGTTACGTATTTCTAAAGAATTAACATTTGTATTATTAATTAGAGATTTTGCGGTAGGTCCAATTTCACCACGATAAGTCCAGTAAACGGAAAAGCGACTCTTTTTTCGACGAGCAAAAGCATCTCGTAGAGCTGTGTCCCAGTCAGCTGACCATCCACAAACAATGAGGCCATACTCGTCGAAGATGCGATCCAATAAAAGGTTTATTCTTGGATCATAAGCGGCAAGCTCGCTGTGAGTATTTTTAATTCGAGTATCTAGATAATCTCCATTGAGTTTCGATAAAGTACATTGAGAATGAGTCATCGGTAACACGCCTTCAACTGCATCAGGGGAAGCGATTACTGACGGATACACACCTACTGCTTCTAAAGCTTTCTCCAAAAGTCTATCGAAATTTGTTGTTACAATGACACGGATAAAGCCAAGGGTTACCAATTTCGCTATGGATTTGTGAGCCTGTGTTGGCGCTTTCAATCCAAGAAGGAGTTCTTCTTTGTTCGGTTCAAAATACTTCTTCAACATTAAAGCTCGATCCACGGGTGACTTAAAAATGGTGTCGAGTAGTTCTGAATAATCGGGGTCTTTATTGTAAGCTTTTTTATACCATCTCTCAGGAACAGGGACTTCTTTTACACCTTGCATTGTGGCTATTTTCCTAATCAAGTCTAAAGTAATTTCCCAACCAGTAGGAATTCCTGCGGACCTAGATATGCCAGAACCAAGTAGTAAAGCGTAAATTCCTCTGTTCGAGTAGACTGATAAAGCAAGTGAATCAATATAGTTAATCACCTTGTCACCCCTTTTTTTTTAATAAATAAGATAAGCGTAGAATTGCACGTGTTTCTGCTGTTTTTAAATCCTGTGCAATTACCTGATAGAGCTGGTGAAGGTTAGAAAGATAACGTTAGGCTTTTGAAAGAGCCCCAGTTTATTTGCATGTATGTCCGTCCGACGGCAGGGGATTGGCGCTTCTGTAAATATATTCTACGTGTATTTGGTTATTTTGACTATATAAAACAAATGCTATATCGCTGAAATTTTTTACTTTTGGGTTAGGGAATGCCCTCCCCTAGCAATTAGTCCCTCCCCCCATTTTCCCTGCACCTTCCCCGATAATTCCCCATACTCATATTACTGACGTAGAGTATGAGCGTAGCAAATGGGGGAGATGCAGCGAAATGGAGGAATTGCGCGTCGGGACCATCGTGACCCGCCATTCATATGGGAACGACATCTTTTTTCGCATCGCCGAAATCTGGCCGGGGGAAGAGGAGCCGGAGGCCCGGCTGCTGGGACTCGATATGCGGCTTGAGGCGGACGCGCCTGTGAGCGACCTCGACACACCGCCGCTGTTAGAGATATTTAGATATAAACAGCGGGTCTTATTGCAGAACTACAAGCGGGTCGCCCGCCTGGTGGACCGGCGACAGGTGTCCACGCTCCCGCTTGATGACGATCCCAAGCGGGATCAGCAGCGGAAGTTGGCCTACCAGATGCCGGGTTCGGTGCTGCACATCGATGGAAATGAGGAGTATCTGGAACTGTGCCTGGACACGTACAAACAGTTGAATATCCGCGCCCGCGGCTTTTGTTACCCCGAAGGGCACTTTCCCGATGTGGTCAGCCGCCACCTGGAACGCTACAAACCAGACATCCTGATCATCACCGGTCATGACAGCCTGCTCAAGGAGGCGAAGGATTCCGGGGCGTCGGAGTCCTACCGCAACTCCCACCATTTCGTCGAGGCCGTCCATGCGGCGCGCAAGGTCGTTGAGGATCCTGACGAACTGGTCATCTTCGCTGGCGGTTGCCAGTCCAACTTTGAAGCCCTTCTGAAAGCCGGCGCCAATTACGCCTCTTCGCCTGACCGCGTTATGATTCATGCCCTCGATCCGGTGCTGATCGCCGAGAAGTTGGCTTATACCCCCGTCCATGAGTATGTCGAACTCCAGGATGTCCTGGCCAATACCATCAGCGGCCCCGAAGGGATCGGCGGGATCAGGACACGGGGCTGTTTTCGCTGGGGGAACGCCAGACGGATTTATTGAATCGTACGCATAAAATCGTCCCCACCTTGTTGCCAGGGTGGGGATTGAATTATACTTTTTTTGTCAGCCGGCGGTTATCATCGGTCATCATCGTCGACCTGGAAAGCTTGAGACGATAAAACCGTGAGACGAAAAAACCGCGAGTCGTTTCAATTTGCAACGAAATGGGGGGGACCATGAAAAAAGCGCTCATTGCGCTTGGCGCGTCAACGCTGGTTGGCTTTTTCGGTATCATTCTACACGGGCAGCCGGACTCTCCCCCAGTTTTAAATGGTAAGGTGATGAAAGTTGCCGGTTCATTTCCGCAAAGAACCAAAGAAGAATTAATGATTAAATCTGAAGTAATAATCAAGGGTACAGTCAAAGACGTTGGCACGAGTAAATGGAGCAATCCGGATTTTAAAAAGGGAGAAAATATAAGGAATATCTTGCAGACGGATGTCTTTATCCATGTGGAAGAGGTTTTCAAAGGTACGCCGTACGATACCCAGCAGATTGCGGTAAGGATTGATAAGGGAGAAACACCGACAACGAAAGTCACATCAGACGGCTATCCTGACTTTTCAAAAGGTGAGGAGGTCATATTGTTTCTGTCAAAAGATAATAGCGATGTCGCTAATCATGACGAAAGTTACTATGTCTTAACGGGGATGATTCAGGGAAAATATGAAGCAGACGGGGAAGGGAAGTATAAAAGCGCCTTGAGGGGCTTAACAGATGTGATTGAAAGGCCGAATTTTAGAGAAGAGATAGAAAAAGTGCTGGAAAAGGAAAGATTAAACACAAAAAGTGTTTCGACAGGGGAAATACGGGAAATTAATAAAAAAGTTTTTGGTGAGTAAGCAGACCTCGGAATGCCTGAGCAATCTACTGTCTTTGATAAATACATAAATAACTTAACTAATTTGACTGTACTGTATACAAATCAATGGGCTTCCATTGATAATTAATAAGAAATTTAAATAGAATTATATGTGATGTGTGAAGGACTTTACAGCACGGTGTAGAATAAAACCCCACATACATCTTGAGGGGCAATTTCCTGCCGATGGGGGGCTAACCATGAGTATTCAGAGCGTTAACGCGCCGGCGCCCTTTTTGTCCAATGCCACGCCAAATGGGTCGCCGGCAATGCAGAACGGTGTCCAGACCGCTACAGCGGCGGTCATGGAGGACGAAACCGAAAAAGCGGTTGTAGCCGCGCAAACCGTCCAAGCCGCCCAAACAGCCCAGTCCCAGCCCGCCCAGTCCCTCCAACCGGCACCTATCTCGAAAGACGCCTTGACGAAAAAGATGGAAGAGACGAATGCCTTTTTGCAGTCGATTAACACGGATCTCCGGTTCCGCTGGCACGAAAAAGCGGAGCAGTTGATGGTGGAGGTCTATGACCACCGGAACGACAAGGTGTTAAAGACATTCCCGCCGAAGGAGTTCCTGGACACCCTGGCAAAAATCCGCGATTATGTAGGCTCTCTCATCGACAAAAAAGTGTGATCGAATAACCCGCTGACGCCATGGGTGCGCCGGCGGGTTTGTTGTTGAAAGGAAAAACCCGCTGGCACTGTAGCGGGTTTTTTCGTTTCTTATTTATTTGTTGTATGACGCCCATTGTTCTATACTGTTCGCTACTCTTCGCTCCGCGCCCGAGGAAGCCGTTCGTCGATTTCCCAGGACTCTACGATCTGGCGGGCGGTACGGGAGTCGTAGCCCCGGCCCATCAGCAGGGTGATGGCGGTCGCTTCGCGCATGGCGTGGGGAACAGAGGTGACTTGGGCTTCCCGCAGGCCGTACTGGACGACCGGTTCGATCGCCGAGAGGGTTTGAGCCCGGAGTTGGGCGCCGGTATAGCCCGGCGCGTAGCCGGGGCTAGGGTAGCTTGGCATCATGTAGCCGCTCCCCGGCAGGGGATAAACAGCCGTAGGGCAGGCCGGTCTACAGTCGGGCGTGGCGTATCTCGGCATATCGCACCCGGGCGCAGGGGAATAGGCGCAACCGCCGGGATAGGGATACCTGTAGCCATAGGGCTCCTGATGAGTCATCGGAAAACGCACCCCTTCAAGCATTGGATTGCCTTAGCACTAGAAATATATGAAATATCTGGTGCAAAGGGTACGGGGCGGCCTTGTGTTTTTATCGATCCGCTTGCCTATCCCAGGCTTGTTTTTTGTTTCCCTCGCAAGTCGGTTGTCTGTTCCGCTAGAACCTTGCCTGTAACGGCTGGAAGATTGGCCGCCCATTTCGTCCGGTCCAGCCAGGTCCGCAGGCGCTCTCCCGGTTTCCTCGGATTTACTCGCGCGCGCTGCGCCGTTCTCCTTTCCGTATCGTCCTTTTCCGCCTCTTCGCCCTCATCCGCATCTAAGTACGCGGTGAGGATGGCCTCGATCCGCTCCATGACGTCGTCATCATCCAGATAATGGCCGATCGGCACGGCCAGTCGGGGGATGCGGCCTAGTTTGCCGCCGGCCAGCAGGGTCCAGCCCGGCGCGCCGTTGCGCAACGTGCCTGAGGGACAGGCCTTGACACAGCGTCCGCAGGAAAGGCAGTCGTCGGAAAAACGGGGACCAGCGTCCGTCAATTCGACGAACCGCTCCGGGCATGCGTCGATACAGGCGCCGCAGTAGAGGCAGGGGCTTTCGGTGATCTCCACAGGTGAGCGCGCCTGCAGGCCGAAGTCCCGGATCTGAGGCTGGGAGCAACTGTTGGGGCAACCGGAGAGAGCGACCCGCAGGACGTTATGGGCCGAATGCGACTGGTGAGCGTTGAGGCGCCGGCGCAGCAGCACAGAGATGCGCCCCGCCAGATCGCCGGGGTCCAAAATCATATGGGGGCAGCCGCCGCCACGGCCGGGAGCGTCGCCTGCGCAGGATGCGCTGCCGCGGCAGGAAGTGACATCAAAAGGCGGCCGGCGGGGTTGAAGACGTTCCGTCATGGGGCTCACCTCCGCGTCGTGTTGGAACTCATTATACGCGCGATGGCTCGACAAAAAAGTGACAGCGATCATCCTCTGGGGTATGTCCAACGCTTGTGATTCGTGTTACAATATAGGTGGAAGCAATCCTTCAAAAGCCCCATCCCATCCCATCCCATCCCATCCCATCCCATCCCATCCCATCCCATGCTAATTCCTATTTTGATCGAGGTTGACGCCGTTCCGAGCGGCGTCTTTTCGCGTTTTCATACTTTTTCAAGCCGCCGCATAGGCCTGTAGGGCGGGGCGGGATCACTCACTTGCGAAGGCCAAGCGGGTGAGGCGGCGATGACCGCCCTGCGGAAATTCTACGCTTCACTTCCGGACCGGAGGCCGGGCGGTGAGGCTTATTCTCGTTGCGCCGTATAAGTGTTTCTCAGCGGGGTCACGCTGAAAACGCCCGCCTCTTTGCGATGGTGGAAGTTGTCGAAATAAAGGAAAATCGTGGTCCTTTGCGGAATTAAGAGGGGAATCAGACCTGGGGAAAGGAGAGGTTCCCGATCTTGCCTTTGCTGGCGCCAGCCAAAATCAACCTGGCCCTCGATGTGCTCGGCCGCCGCGCCGATGGGTACCATCAAGTGGTCATGGTCATGCAGACCATATCCCTCGTCGACAGGGTCACTGTCGACGTCAATGAGGGCCATTCGGCGATCCGTTTGGCCGGCGGGACCGAGGAGGCGCCGCCCGATGCGGATAACCTGGTCTACCGGGCTGCCCAGCTCGTCCGTGAGACCGCCGGCCTTTCCTACGGCGTCGACATCGAACTGGAAAAAGTGATTCCCGTGGCGGCCGGCCTGGCCGGCGGCAGTTCTGACGCGGCAGCGACGGTCAAGGCCATGAACCGCCTGTTCCGCCTCGGGTGGAGTGATATAGAGATGGAAGCCCTCTTGGCCCGCCTGGGATCGGACATCCCCTTTTTGGTGCGCGGAGGGACCGCCCTGGCGACGGGGCGGGGTGAGATCGTACATAGATTGCCCCCTGCGCCGGCCTTCTGGGTTGTCCTGGTCAAGCCGCCCTTCGGCGCCTCGACGCCCAAGGTCTACAAAGCGTTAGGCGCGCCGGCCCTGCCCGATCGGCTGCCCTGGCCGGAGGCGATGACACCGGAGACGACGCCGCCCGGCACGGCCTCTTACCGCATGATCGAGGCTTTGAAGACCGGCGACTACGGCAACCTGCTGGCGGCGCTCGGCAATGACCTGGAAAAGGTGACCTTGGAGTGGCACCCGGTCCTCAAAGAGATCAAAGCGCAATTGACGCGCCTCGGTTGTGATCGAGCGCTCATGTCAGGGAGCGGACCGACCATCCTCGGTTTTTCCGCATCGGAAGCGACGGCCCGTTCGGTGGCCGCAGCGATGGAAGAACAGTGGGGACCGCAACAATACCGGGTATTGACCGCCCGGACGCTGGAGCGAGAGGAGGCCGACGAATGGAACGTCGACTGTTGCCGATAAAACTGGACAACTACCGCCCCCTGCGCGATATCGTCTTTGAAAACCTGCGCGAGGCCATCATCACGGGGGTGTTACGGCCGGGGGAACGGCTGATGGAGATCCAATTGGCCGAGGAGATGGGCGTCAGCCGGACACCGGTTCGCGAAGCCATCCGCAAGTTGGAACTGGAAGGCTTTGTTGTCATGGTTCCGCGCAAGGGCGCTTATGTTTCCAATATTTCGGTCAAAGATATAACCGATGTCTTTGAATTGCGGGCGGCCCTGGAATCGCTGGCGGCCGGCCTGGCGGCCCAGCGGATCACCGAAGACGAGACGGAGCAGATGGAACGGCTCCTCGTCAAGACCATGTCCTGCTTTGAAGAGGACAACCTCAATGATCTGGTGGAAACAGACATCGATTTTCACGACATGGTCTACCGGGCCAGCCGGAATCAGCGGCTCGTTCAGATCATCAACAACCTGCGCGAGCAGTTGCGCCGGTTCCGCACCACCTCCCTCAGCCACCCCGGCCGTATGCGCGAGGCCTGGGAGGAACACCGCAAGCTCGTCGAGGCCATCGCCGACCGCAACGTTACCCTGGCCCAGTCGCTGGCCTGGGAGCACATCGAGAACGCCGAGAACAGCATGCTGGAAGCGATGGGCGTGGTGAAGCAGAAACTGCAATCGTAGTCCATACTGCCATCGTCATCTACACTTCAATCGTAACCGCCGGGAGGTGGGAGCGGCATGGATGCCTTGGTCCTAGCGGCGGGTCCGAACAACGGGCGGCTCCGTTCCTGCCATGAGGCGTCCATGGAGGCCCTCATCCCCATCGGGCGGCGTCCCATGGTCGATTACGTCGTACAGGCCTTGCGCCATTGCCGGGAGATCGACCGCATCGTTGTCGTCGGACCGCTGACTTTGAGCGACTATTATCTTGAGGATCACCGGGTGACCGTCGTCGCCGGCGGGAAAGACCCCATCGAGAGCTTGCAATGCGGTTTGGCGGCCCTCGCTGTTCCGGCGGATCAGCTCCTGGTCGTCACCGGCGATCTGCCGCTGCTCACGCCACAAGTCCTTGAGGCCTTTCTTCATGCCTGCCGGTCTCGGGAAGGCGATGTCTTCTACCCTGTCGTCCGGCGTGAGGATTGTGAACGGCGATATCCCGATGTCCGGCGCACCTACGTGCGCCTCCAAGAGGGATGGGTGACCGGCGGAAACCTGTTTCTCGTTCGTCCGGCCGTCATTCCTAGGGCCTTGACGCGTGCCCGGCGCTTTGTCCGCCTGCGCAAAAGCCCGCTGGCCCTAAGCCGCCTCTTAGGCTGGCCCTTTCTCATCCGTTTTCTCCTCCGGCAGTTGACCATCACCCAGGTGGAGGCCAGGGTGTCCGAACTGTTCCATTTGCGCGCCGTCGGCGTTCTATCGAACAGCCCGGAACTCGGCATCGACGTGGACAAACCGTCCGACCTGGAGTTGGTCCGGCGATGTCTGGCCGGGTTATCGAGCTAAAGGCGCCCCTGTTTACCACCGGCAACGTTAGCATACCGGAGATTTCGCGGATTCAGGGACCCTTCGCCCCTGCCGGTTCATATACTGGGGTAGAACCGGACAGGGTGGTGAATTGAATATGGAAGCAAAAGGGAGAACCGGGGTGATTCCGGCGCGCCTGCAAGTCCTGTCAGGACGGTATGACGCGCCGGAAGAGCCGCTGGTTTTTTCTGTTTTCGGAGAAAAGAGAGATCCGGCAGTTATCCGTCTTCCATTGGCGGGAGATGCCGGCGAAGCGTCTGACGGAGAATCCGGTGAACCCCATATCCCGACCGTCACAGCCGAGTATCGCGGGTCTGCCTGGACCTTCGAGCGGGAACAGGTCCGGGTCGATCTAAACATCGCCCTTTCCATCGTCTTGCGGACGAAGCGGGGCCGATACTCTCTCATTCCCTTCCACCACCGTTGCTGCTGGGAGCGCCCCTGGCGCGACCTGCTCGCAGACCGGGAGGCGGTGGCTGACCCGGCGCTGTGGGACGGGCAGGCCCGCGTCGGGGCGATCCGTTGCCATGTGCACGGCTGGCAGCGGCGGGAAGGGAACCTGGAGATTCGCCTGTCCGCTGTGGGTCCCTTGAACCTCAAGCTGTACGAATGGCGAGAGGTCGGCCTCGGGGCCTCGATGGTCATGGCGGGAGTTGAGAAAGCGCATCGAAAACCTGATAAAGCGAAGAAGTGACAAACCTGTCCCATATCCCGCCTTTCCATGCCTGCATCCTCACCAAAAGGGCGGCTGCTTCATACAATGGGGTAGAAAAAAACACCATGCCCGGCAAAAAAAGAGCGGTGGCGGTTCACCCATTTCTTGGTTCCAACATACTATGTGGCGAGCCGGCTTGGGCCGGGAAATGACCCCTGGAGGCAAACAAGAAAAAGGAGGATGCTTAATGGACTCCAAAAACGGCACCATCGAACTGTTTGCGCAAGTCGTGGTGGCGAAAAATGTTCAGCGCGATGAGCCGATCTTTTTCGCGACCGATCCCGCCAATCCCAGCCGGATTATCCCCTTCCGCATCTGCCTCGAAAACATTGACTGCGACCCCATCGTAGCCATCGAAAACATCATCTTCGACTTCAACCGCAAAGAAGATGTCACCGTCAACCTGACCGGCAACGTGACGATCACCCTCAAGTTCGACCTGGTCTTCCTGGTGAAAGACGCCTCCGGCAACCGGGCGGTCCGCGTCGTTCCCGGCACCTTCACGAAGATCATCCAACTCCATGAGTTCTGCCCGTCCCTGACGCCGGCGGAACTGGCCGAAGAGGTGGAAGACGCCGAGGTGCTCGTTCGCAATGTCCGCTTCGATGTCATCCTGCACCGCAATGACGAGTGTATCATCAACGGCCGCAAAGGCACCCCCGCCGATGTGCTCGTCTTTGCCGACCTGATCGTCAAACTGACCCGCTTTACCGATGTCATCGTTGTTGGGGAACTCGATCTCCTGGAAAAAGAATGCTAAAGGGCGGCAGTGCCGATTTTTGTCCGGCCCCGACCGGCGCTGAGGGCAGGGAATATCCCCTGCTTTTTCGTTTACAGGGGCACAGATTCGAAACGGGAGGTGGCCTCATTCCCCTGACAAGGAGGCGGAAGTCACGGTGCGCACGAAGGAAAACATCCTGAAAGCCCTCGTCTACGAGCAGGCGGCATACTACAACTACCGCAAGTTTGCCGACGAAGCGAAAAAAGACGGCCTCGATGATGCGGCCGAATTGTTTTACGACCTGGCCGGGCAGGAGATGGACCACAAGAATCGACTGTTGGGCCAGTTGAAAAACCTGGTTCCCAAGGACCTGACACGGGGAAAGCGAAAGTTTGCCGTCTTGTCCAATCCAACCGCTCATTCCGGTTCGCCGGAAGATTGATGCGAGGCCTCTATCGCCGGGGAAGCGGCGGTGGGGGCCTTGCACTTTTTAGGGCGATGCATAGCCTGTGGTCAATGCTGGAAAATATAGCGTATGATAGAACCGGTAGGATAGGATGACGACAGAGAGACCACCGGGAAAAGGGGGATGTCGACCATGTCGCCGGAAGCGAGGCAAGCGAACGCGCTGTCCCTGGAAGACATCCGCCTTGCCGCCGGGCGTTTGAAAGGCAAGCTGCACCACACCCCCTTCGAGCGGTCAGCCACCTTCAGCCGCCTCAGCGGACGTGATGTCTGGCTGAAATGCGAGAACATGCAGCGGACGGGCTCCTTCAAAATCCGGGGCGCCATGAACAAGATCCTCAGCCTGACCGAAGAGGAACGCGCGCGAGGGGTGATCGCCGCGTCTGCCGGCAACCATGCCCAGGGAGTGGCCCTCGGCGCATCCCTGATCGGTGTGCCGGCGACCATCGTCATGCCCAAAGGGGCGCCCCTGGCCAAGGTGGAAGCCACCCGCGATTACGGCGCCCAGGTCATCCTCCATGGCGATTTCTATGACGAAGCCTACAATCACGCACAGGAACTGATGCATCGAACCGGCGCCGTCTTCATCCACGCTTTTGACGACCCCCAGGTCATCGCCGGCCAGGGGACGCTCGGGCTGGAGATCCTGGAACAGATGCGTCCGATCGGCGCCTTTGACGGCATCGTGCTCCCTATCGGCGGCGGCGGCCTGGCCGGCGGCCTGGCGCTGGCCGTCAAAAGCCACAATCCTCAGATGCGCATCGTCGGCGTCCAGGCCGAGTCGGCGCCGGCCATGGCCCTCTCCAAGGAACTGCATGTCCACACGGTCGTCGCCTGCAAGGCCACCATCGCCGATGGCATCGCCGTCTCTTGCCCCGGCAACCTCACCTTCGGCCTCATTGAACGTCTCGTCGATGAGATCATCACCGTCAATGACGAATCGATCGCCAAGACGGTGACCCTGCTGCTGGAACGCTCGAAGCTGGTCGTCGAGGGATCGGGCGTCATCGGGCTGGCGGCCCTCCTGGAGGAGCGCGTCGGCCGGCGGGGGGAGCGATGGGCGGCGCTGCTCTCCGGCGGCAACATCGACATCTCGGCCATCGCCCGCATCATCGAGCACGGCCTCGTCGAGAGCGGCCGGCGCTGGGAGTTCCGCACCACTTTGCCCGACCGTCCCGGCGCGCTGCAAAGCCTCCTGGCCGAGGTGGCCAGGGGCGGCGCCAACATCATCACCGTCATCCATGACCGCCTGCGGCCCGGCTTGTCCCTCAGTCAGGCCGAGGTGATCGTCGCTTTAGAGACGAGGGACCAGGAACATATCGGGCAATTGAGGGCGCAACTGGCCGAGCGGGGATTCGGCGTCACCGATGTCTAGAGGCGATGACATCCGGAGGAACAGTGAAAACGGTTTGAAAGGGTATTGAACAAAAGAGATACAAAATCTTAAAAAAAGTTTTCCATGACCAGAAGGTATTAACTGTCAGAGGTCGAATAATACATGAGAATAGCCATGGGTGTGCTAAGGAAGGTGGTGAGAGCATGACTATCACCGATGTCCGCGTCAGAAAAGTGAATTTGGAAGGTAAAATGAAAGCGATTGTCTCCGTCACCTTCGACAACGCCTTTGTCGTCCATGACGTAAAAGTGGTTGAAGGACAAAAGGGGCTTTTTGTCGCCATGCCGAGCCGGCGGACGCCGGAAGGGGAATACCGCGACATTGCCCACCCGATCTCGGCGAAAGCGCGCGAACAGATTTCCGTTGCCGTGCTGAACGCCTATCAGGACGCCGTTGCCAGTGCGATTGCATAATTTCTTTGCTTGAATATATACGCATGGCCACATAAGCAAAAGAGATGCCAAGTGCATCTCTTTTTTGCATGCCCTGATAGATTGTCATGATCCCGTAACAGCCTGTATGGACGATATCCAGCCAGCGGATCAAACCCTACGTTTCGATCCGCCAGACCTGGCGCAGGTCCGCTTCATCGTCCCACTCCCGGCCTTCATCGATCATCCGCCATAAGGGCGAGATGTCGCCGGCCACCGCCCCATAACCGGGGAGAGACTCCAGATCCTGGCGCAGCCCGGCGACGCGGCGGCGGAAGTACTCCTTGTCGCCGGCGTAGAAGGCCTCAATGGCCTCGCGGTCGGAAAAGAGGTTGCGGGGCAGGAGAACGACCTGTTCGACGATCAACTTGGCCAGGCTTAAGGTGGCCAGGGTGATCGCCGGCGAGACGAGCCAACTGGAAGGGGAGCGGTACTCAAAGCGGCCCGGTCCTTTGAGTCGCACATCACCGATATATCCGTAATACTTGCGCCGCCGGATTGCTGCATCGCCTCGTTCGACGAGAAAGAGCGGGATCAACAGGTAATTGTCGAGGGCGCGCAGGATGGGGAAGGTGAGCGGAAGACCGCCGAAGTGAATGTGCCCGCCGATGGGAAACTGAGATAAGGGCATGGCGCCGGCCAGCATGCGCACCGGCTTTTTGCGCACCTTTGCAGCCGCCCCGGCCAGCAGGGCGCCGATGGCCTGGGTCAGGTCGCGCGCCGCTGTCTTCGGGTCGGGCCGGATCTCGGCGATGGCTTTGCGCCGGTCACAGCCGATAGGTCCGTCTGTTTGAAAAAAACGGTTGGCTGGGACGAGTTTGCCGGAACGGCTGTGCTTGAACATGAACTCCGGATCTGCGCCAAGCATGACGTCCGCAACGGACGCCTCGCCTGTTGCGGACGCCGGATCCGCCGCGATTTCCCACCGTTCCGATCCGCCACGCTTCCTCTCGATCAGTGGTATGATCGCCCGGGCGTAGGCCGCAGCCAGTTCTGGCGTGAGCAGCGGCGCCGTCGTCACCTTGGTCACGCGGGGGGTGCCGCGGACGGGCACAGCCAGGCTGACGGCGCCGAAATCGGCTCCTGCCAGGTACAGCGCCCGCAGGGCCATGCCCATACATTTTTGTCGTTCTAACCGGGAAAAGGTGTTGCTGCTCGAAAGGGCGATTACCTGACCGTCGACGACATGGATCGTCAAGGTCCGCCCGGCTCCCTTGCGCGCCCCGTAAGGGAGACGGTGAAGCCGGTAGAGCGCCGCCGGGTCGCGCAGGGCTATGACGGCGGCGCGAGGGTTGACAGTGAACCGGCTCCCCTCCACTCCCTTGGCCGCGCCAAAACGGATCAGCCCCTCCGGCGGCGGGATTGGACAGTCGAGGCCATGCCTGCAGCCCAGCGCGTCGGCTAGGCGCCGCGCCGACAGCCGGTTGGGGTGAAGGACGAGCAGGTCCACGTGGTTCACCTCGTCGACAAGATTTTTAAGTGACATGAAAGGAAACGGCCCCTTGATGTGGAATAGTAGACGGGGACTTTCGGCTTTTGCATATTCTTGTGAGAGCATGGAATGGTAGAGACGCAAGCCATAACAGGAGGCGCAATCAATGCATAAGCGGACGGCTGTCGTCCTGGCTGCAGGGAAAGGGACCCGCATGAAATCCCGCCAGCCGAAAGTGCTTCATGAGGTTGCCGGCCAGCCGATGATTTGTCATGTCCTTGATGCCCTCACCGACTGTGACGTTGAGCAGCCGGTTGTCGTCATCGGTCATGGCGGAGAAGCGGTGCGGCAGCGCCTAGGGAACCGGGCGCGCTATGCCTGGCAGCAGGAACAGTTGGGCACCGGTCACGCGGTCATGATGGCCCGGCCCGAGGTACCCGAAGAAGTGGAGACGGTGATGGTCCTTTGCGGTGACACGCCGCTGCTCACCGGCGCCACCCTGTCGGCCCTCTGGGAGACCCACGAACAGTCGGGGGCCATGGGCACCGTGTTGACAGCGGTGATCAACGACCCGAAGGGGTACGGACGGATTCTTCGGGATGATGCCGGCCATGTGACGGCCATCGTCGAGGAAAAAGACGCCGACGAGAAGCAAAAAGCGATCCGGGAGATCAACGCAGGCACCTATTGCTTTGACCGGGCGGCCCTCTTCGCCGCCCTTGATGCGATCACCCCGGCCAACGCCCAGGGTGAATACTACCTGACTGATGTGCTGGCCATCTTCCGCCAGCGGGGCGGGGTTGTGGTCGCCCACACCTTGCAGGACGAAAGGGAGATCCTCGGGATCAACTCGCGGGTGCAGCTCGCTGAAGCCGAGTCGGTCCTCCAGGACCGGATGCGCCGCAAGTGGATGGACGCCGGCGTGACCCTGATCGATCCCCCATCGGTGTTTTTCCACTCCAAGGCGGCCGTCGGCGCCGATACCATCATTTATCCCCAGACGATCATTGAAGGGGAGACGGTCATCGGCGAAGGCTGCCGGCTAGGTCCGGCGACGCGGATATGTGACAGCCGGATCGGAGACAATGTAGTGATCCAAAACTCGGTCGTGCTCGACAGCCGGATCGGCGATGACTGCGCCGTCGGCCCCTTCGCCTACCTGCGCCCGGGGACATGCCTGGCCGAGGAGGTCAAGGTGGGCGACTTCGTGGAGATCAAGAAGTCGGTCATCGGCAAGGGCTCCAAGGTGCCCCATCTCAGCTACGTGGGCGATGCCACCGTCGGCGAAGGCGTCAACATCGGCGCCGGCACGATCACCTGCAACTACGACGGAAAACATAAACATGTCACCACCATCGAAGACGGAGCTTTTATCGGTTCTAACACCAACCTGGTGGCGCCGGTCACCGTCGGCGCCCATGCGCTGATCGGGGCGGGATCGACCATCACCAAAGACGTCCCCGCCGGCGCGCTGGCGGTGGAACGTTCCCACATGAAGATCAAAGAGAACTTTCTCGGCCGGAAGCACAAGGGCTCGCAGTGACGCGCACAGCACGGAAAACGGCTAAACCCATCAGGAGGTGCCACCATGTCCTTTTTCAATAAAAAATTAAAAATCTTCACGGGTAACGCCAACCCGGCGCTGGCTGAAGAGATTGCCGAATACCTGGGGGTCCAGGTGGGCGCGGCGAAGGTCAAGAGCTTCAGCGACGGCGAGATTCAGATGGAGATCGATGAGAGTGTCCGCGGCGCCGATGTCTTCGTCGTCCAGCCGACCTGCTATCCTGTCAATGAAAACATCATGGAACTGCTGATCATGGTGGACGCCTTGCGCCGCGCCTCAGCGCGGCGGATCACCGCTGTTCTACCTTATTATGGGTACGCCCGGCAGGACCGGAAGGTGCGTGCCCGGGCGCCGATTTCGGCGAAACTGGTGGCCAATATTCTGACGGCCGCCGGCGCCCGCCGCGTCGTCACAATGGACCTCCATGCCGGCCAGATCCAGGGCTTCTTCGATATCCCCGTCGACCACCTGCCCGGTGTGCCCATCCTGGCCGAGTACTTCCTCAACAAGGGGCTCCATGACATCGTTGTCGTCTCGCCGGACTTGGGTGGGGTGACCCGGGCGCGGGACCTGGCCGAACGGATCGGCGCCTCCCTGGCCATCATCGACAAGCGCCGCCCCGAGCCGAACGTCTCTGAGGTCATGAACGTCATCGGCGACATTGAAGGCAAGACCGTCGTCATCACCGACGACATCATCGACACGGCCGGCACCATCGTCAACGGCGCCAAGGCCCTCTTGGAGCGGGGCGCCCGCGAGGTCTACACCTGCGCCACCCACGGCGTCCTGTCGGGACCGGCCATCGAGCGCATCCAGAACTCGCCCATCAAAGAGATGATCCTGACCAACACGATCCCCCTGCCGCCGGAAAAGCGGATCGACAAGATCCAGGTCCTCTCCGTCGCGCCGCTGCTCGGCGAGGCGATCATCCGCATCCACGAGGATCTGTCGGTCAGCAAGCTTTTCGACTAAGGCAGGAAGGAAAAATATAATCATTCGCATTAAAGACGAGAATAATGAAGGACACTGCTTCGCTTGGTAAGCAGTGTCTTTTTTTTCTTGGAATACGCGGGCAATAAGGTATAATTTATACATCCAAATATTATATCAGCGGAGGTTTTGTATGAGAAGAAGAGCCGCCTTTTCTGTTCTATGGCTGATGATGGGAATTTCGCTGTTGTTGGCCGGATGCGGACTCTCGACGGCCAAAGGGACGCAGGTGGATCATTCCGGCGCGGGTGCTGACGGGAATCGACAAGGGCAGCCGGCGATTGTAGAGATTGATTTTGTCAGAGAGTCGACCGATTATTTCGTCCTCGCCGAATGGATGAGCGAGGAGAGACTGGCCGTCGGTATCCAGGAAGCAGACAGCGAGATCATCAAGGTCTTTGCCTATGACCTGAGCAGCAATAAACGATGGCTCCTGTTCGAAGGAAAGACGTCGAGGGACGACCTTCGCGTAAAGAGGCTCAATGAAAAACGGGCGGCTCTATTCACCGCAGAAAAAATACTCCTGCTCAATACAGAGGACCCCTCGATTCATCAGGAGATCCCCCTTCCCAAGGGGGTCACTCAACCAGACATCTCTTACAGGGAAGACAAGGTCTGTTATATCGGAAAAGAGGGCCTGTACGTTTCCGATGCGAAGTTTCAGCAGCCGCGATTGCTGTTGGAACGCAAGGAATGGGTCGAAGACGAACGGGGCCAATGGCGGCGTGTGCCAAACCGGGGGCCGGGGATGCGGTTGGAAGCGCCCGTATTTCCCAGGTGGTCCTACGACGATCAAAAAATCCTCTACAGGAGGGCTGAATACGAAGGCTATGGCGGTGTCGGAGTCATCAAGCCTGATGGATCTGGGGCGCAGTACTTTGAGGTAAACGACCTCTCCTACGCTTATTGGTTGAAGGACAGCGTGGGAATCCTTTGTGGAAGGCATGTTGTCGGCGAGCCGGCTGCTTATTTGGTCGATACGGCGAAGCATCAAATCAAAACGATTGATGACAAGGGCGATAAGAGGGAGCCCCGGTTGGGCAAAAATGACGAGCAGATCATCTATTCAGGGGTTTTACAGCCGGGCGAGCCTGGAAACTACCTGCCCCAACTGGTCCTCATGGACCTGAAAACAGGCGCAACGAAGCCGTTCAGCCCTGTCTTTCATTCGATTGATTCCTTTGCCCTGTCCCCCTCCGGCGATAAGGTCATCGTTGTTGAGAACACCAGCCTTCCCCAGGGCGGTGTCAAGCAGAAGTTGTGGTGTGTCGCAGCGGAAGGCCCGCAGGCGCTAGAAGGGATAAAGCCTATGGAAGCAGGGAAAAAGGTGACACAACGGGATGTTGACCAAGGAAAGCGGTTGAATGAGCGGCACTTTCAAGCATCGCATGACGGTAACGCAACTGCCGCGAATGCTTCCAAGAAGGGACCGAAAACGCCTGGGACTATCTTCTGACCAAAGAGACAGCCAAAAGCCCCTGGCTGATTCATGACTGGGGCTACTAGAGTCAGCAAAAACATAAAGAATAAAGCGAGCGAAACCGCTTCCCGGTTCGCTCGCTTTTTCCATGTTTAACTGTCCTTTCTGGGGGGAGGATTCGAAGGAGCGGACGTTGCCAACCCAGCTTCCGGCGCCAGTGACGGGGGAGCAGTGAAGTCGGAGGCTGTGGCCGCTTCCCGGGCTGCCGGCGAATCGTATGGCTGCTCATGGGCCGGAGCAGCGAGCGCCGGTGGAGCCTCCGAGGGGTTGATGCCGGTAGCCGTGGTCTGATCAGCCTCCTGGGAAAGAGAATTTGTCTCCACGGAAGTTGAAGTCAGGTCCAGGTCGATCGGTGCAGAGGCTTGCTCCGCCTGCGCCGGAGCGACCAGCGCGGCTGGAGCAGCGGCGGGGGAAATCGGAGATGTCGGGGCGCTTGCGGCGGCTGCAACGGGAGCGGCGGCAGTAGCGGGAGCAGCGGTCGTAAGGGTTGGGTCAGCGGCCGGGACGGAGGAAGCCGAGGAAACGGATTGCGCCGGACCGGCATAGTCAGGCGCCTTCCAGGGGCTCAGTTCAGGCTCATCGTCGCCTGGTCCCTTTTTTCGGTCATCAAGGCCGATGGCCCGCCCGATGGCGCTGCCCCACTCCTTGCTTAGGCTGACCGTGGAGGTCCAGAACCGATCCGTCTGTTCGCTCACTTTTTTGACAGTGCCCTCAAAGGCGCTTTCCACAGGCGTCAACTGATCGAGGGCATCCTCATAGACGAGGACCATGGCTGGGCTGATGGTGCGGATGGCCGTGGCCGGCAGGAGCGCCCGGCTGTTGAACCAGCCCTCACCGAAGTGGCCCCGGATCTCGATGGTCAGCAGTTTGCCGGTGCGGCGATCAAAGTAGTACTCCTCAACCACCCCGATCTTCTGGCCGAGGGTGGTGAGGACCTTGCTGCCGATGATCACCGTTTTCGATTTGATCAGTTCGAACAAGTGGGGCAGGTTTGTGGCCCGCTGGACCTGGCTGGAGCGGTCGATGACGATGGCATCGTCGCCGATGGAATGCACCTTCGTATAGGGGATGATCTTCTGTTCGCGAAAGAGGCCCTTCTGGTCCACCTGCAATGCGACCACTTCCAAGGCCTCGGGGTCGACGACCAATCCGCGAACAGTTCCCAGTCTTTGACCCTCGTCAAGGCTGACGATGGGCCGGGTCAATAAGCTCTTGCTGGCAAGCATGCGGTGGGGGCCCCCTTTTCATAGAATTCTCTGCTTCAATCTATGCTTGTCTCGGCGGGGACATGACTGGCGCGGATTTTATGCCTGTCTCCTGGTCATACTTTAGATGGAAGCATTTTGAAATCAGGAACCGGGAGGGCCAAACATGCCATCGGGAGAACTGCGCGCGATCCGGCGGGAGAAGGGGTCGCGGGGGTACATCAACGAACTGCGCAAGCGCGGGTTGCTGCCGGCCGTCGTATACGGCAAGGATAAACCCGACATGCTCATTTCCGTCAACGCCAAGGAACTGTCCGGCCTGTTGAAAGCGATGGGGAGCGCCAGCGCCATCCTCGACCTGCAGGTGGAGGGGACCGATGACCGGCACAAGGTGATGCTCAAGGAGATGCAGCGGGATCCGGTGGGCCGGACGCCCAACCATGTTGACTTCCAACTGGTGGACATGAATAAACCCGTCCACGCCGAGATCCCTGTTCATCTCGTGGGAACCCCGGCCGGTGTCAAGGCCGGCGGCATCATTCAGCACGGCCTGCGCACCGTTGAGGTGGAAGGGTTGCCGGGGAAGTTGCCGCCCCGCTTTGACATCGATATCTCCCATCTGGACTTGCATGACAAGATGACCGTCGCCGATATCACCTCGCCTGAGGGGATCGAGATCATCTCTGAACCGGACCAGGTCATCCTCTCCATCATCGTTCCCCGGGCTGTGCTGGAACCGGCTGAGTCGGCGCCTGTGCTGGAGGAGAACGGTGACAAGGGGGCCAACGGGAAGGCCAACGGCAATGGCCATGGGAAGACGAACGGCAATGGCAATGGGGAAAAAGCCGAGGCATAGTCCTTTCCCGGTCAAAAGCGATTGCCAAAGAAAAGAAGCCACCTGACAGCAGCAGGTGGCTTCTCTATGCGAAGCAGTATGAATCAAGGCAAGAAAGGCCGCAAATCGCATGCGAAAAAGGGATACTCCCCCGCCACCGCGAAGAATAGGAGGGAAAGGGGAGATCGACAGGTGAAGGCGATTGTCGGCTTGGGCAACCCCGGCCTGCAATATGCGCGGACGCGCCACAACATCGGCTTTATGGTCGTGGATCGGTTGGCCGAAGCGTGGGGCGCCGAGGGATTCCGGGACAAGTTTCAAGGTCTCTGCAGCGAGGCGCGTGTAAACGGGGAGAAGGTGCTTCTGCTCAAACCGCAGACCTATATGAATTTGAGCGGCCAATCGGTTGCGGCTTTGGCCGTCTTCTATAAACTGCAGCCTGAGGACATCCTGGTGATCTATGACGACATGGATTTGAACCTCGGCAAGCTGCGCGCCCGGGCCAAGGGCAGCAGCGGCGGACATAACGGGATGAAGTCGATCATCGGTCTGCTAGGAACGGAGGCCTTTCCCCGGCTGAAGATGGGCATCGGTCGTCCGGCCGGTCGCCGTCCCGCCGCCGCCCACGTGCTGGAAAGCTTCACTGAGGAGGAGCGCGAGACGGTTCAGGCAATGCTCGACCAGGGACGTGAGGCGGCCGCCCTCTGGGTGGACAAGGGTATCATCGAGGTGATGAACCGGTTTAACGCCGGTGAAAAAACGGAGAAAGGCGCAGGAAAGCCCTTTGCCGGCCCGTGATCAGGCGATGTCAGCGCCATGGGGATAAAGCAACGTCTAACGGAAGTCTGCGCCATATCAATCGGCGCGCAGTTCTTCTGCCAAGGCCAGGCGGACCTCGCGGCGGACAGCCATCTCCAACCAGGCGGCGAGTTCGGCGTCAAAGGGGGCGCCGTGGTAGCAGGAAGCCAGCCCCTCGGCTTCCTTGATTTTTTCTGTCAGCATCGCGTCGATCCGGCTGTTGTCGACGCTGCCTTTCTTGATGGCTAGCATCTGTTGGCGTGACGCGCCGTCGTACCATAGGGCGGCGCCGAAATCCCAGCCGGAGCCGGCGTAGCGCGCGAGCAGATCGAGGAGCCGGAAGGCGTGCAACGCCTCTTTTGTGTCATAGCCGTAGCGTCGCACCAGCGGAAGCGTCGTTTCCGTGCCCTTCCGCAGGGTGCGCATTTTTTCTTTCGCCGTTCCCAAGCAGTTCCGGTAGAGCCCCGCCCGGTTCATCGCCGCCAGGCCGTCACGGCGGTCCAGGAGCGCCTGGCCGAATGCCTTGTGGCGGTCATGGACGCGCCATTGGCGGCTGAACAGGATCTCCAGGAAATAGGGGTTGCCTTTTCTCAGCAAATCGGCGAACCGGCGCAGGTCGTGGGCGGTGTAGTCGCAGGCGGGTGACGTTTCCGCCGCCGCGAAGGCCCGCTTGAGGTAGAGGTCATCAAAATTGGGTAGGACGAGGTGTTTCCAATCCTCGTCAGAGCCGGCGTCATCGAGGTTGTAGTTGTGGGCGCCGACGCGGGTCGAGAGGATGATATCCCTTCCGGCGAGGCGGCTCCTTTGCTGCTCAACCCCCATGCCATCATGGACACGATCGGTGTCATCGGAACGGGATCTGTCGTCTATACTGATCATGTAGAAAAAATTTCCTTTTCCCTTTCCGGCATCATTGTCTCCTGGACCTGGTTCTTCTTCCTCATGGTCGCCGGTCGCCGCATCGCCAAAGGGCGTCGCCTTACAGCGCGCCATCAACCGCCTGTCGGCGCTGTTCATGGCCTTCAGCGCGCTGTTGCTGGCCCGGAACCTGTAAGCCCTGCGGCGTAGGCCATAAATGCGCTGAAAACGGCGGGGTCGAACCACTGTTGGCGGGTCTTGAGATAGTCGATCGCTTCGGTCAGGGTGCGTCCCTTCTGGGTGACCCGGTCCTCCTGGGCCATGGCGAAGGTGTCGCAGATCCCGATGATCCGGGCGCCATAAAGAATGGTTTCTCCTTTGAGGTTGCCGGGGTAGCCGGAGCCGTCGAAGTGTTCATGGTGCTGGCCGATCATCTTGGCCACCTCAGGGGGGAAAAGACCTGTCTCGCGGACGATCGACTCGCCGTGGGCGCTGTGCACCTGGATGAGGATCTGCTCGATGGGGTCGATGCCATGCGGTTTTTGCAGGATGTCGGAGGCGACGCGCAGCTTGCCGATGTCGTGCAGCAAGGCGGCCAGGATGATCGGTTGCGCCGCTTCGCCGGTGACGCCGAGATGGACCAGGAAACCGCGGACGACCTTGGCCACGTCCTGGGTGTGCAAAAGGCCGGGATGGTCGTGGGCGTCCAGCTTTTCCAGCAGCTTGTGGGTCTCTTCCAGCAGACCCTTATATGTTGCCGCGTCGAGGGGCATAAGGGACACCTCCTCGGTGTTTTTCTGCATTTCATTGTAACCGATTTCCATTTTTCTTGAAACAGGCTTTTCTTGACCCCGTCGCAGGGGCAACAATATAATGAGAACGAATTCGGCCGTTTCCCCCTGGGCCGGGGAGACGGGGGGAGCCTTTTTTCCTGCCCAAAAATCGGCCTGGAGGAGACGAGAGGAGTAGAGACCATGGCCGAAAAGGCGCCTGTTGGCAACCTTTTTGAATATATCGCGCAGACAACGGAGTTTCAGCACCTATGGTCGAACTGGAAGCGGGGAAGGCGCCAGCAGGCCGTCTTTGGCTTGGCCGCCAGCCAGCGCACAGCGCTGATGGCCACCATGGCCCGCCGTTCGGGCCATCCCCTGTGCGTCGTCACCCATTCGATCCAGCAAGCCCGCCGGATCGCCGAGGACCTGCAGGCGCTGCTGCCGGACGAGGAGGTCCTTTCGTTCCCGGCCACCGAGGTAATGCCCTACGAGGTGCTCACCTCCAGCCACGAACTGCTGGCCCAGCGCCTCGAAGTCCTGTCCCGCCTGGCCCGCCGCGAGCCGGTGACGGTGGTGACGACGATCGACGCCCTGATGAAAAAGCTCGTCCCCCCGGCGGTGATGGCTGAGGGGGACTTGGAATTCGCCGTCGGCAGCCGGGTGGAACTGGGCCATATCCAAGAGCGGCTCCACTATCTTGGTTACCAGCGGACGCCGATGGTGGAGGCGCCAGGCCAGTACTCCCTCCGCGGGGGGATCCTGGACGTGTACCCCCTTACCCAGAGCCTGCCGGCGCGCATCGAGTTTTTCGATGACGAGATCGACTCCATCCGCCTCTTCGATCTGGAGACGCAGCGTTCGAAGGAGAAACAGGACCGCTACGCCGTAGGCCCGGCGCGGGAGATGCTGCTGGCGACGGAGACGCTGGCCCAGGGCCGGCGGGAACTGGAGAAGGAAGCGGCAGCGGCCCGGGAGCGGTTGCTCAAATCGGGTTGCCAGGAGGCGGCGGCGCGGCTGCAGGCCAAGATCGACAGTTATCTGGAGCAACTGGACGAGGGGATCTGGGTGGAAGGGCTGGAGCAGTTTCAGAACTTTTTTTACCCCGATCAGGTCACCCTCTTCGGCTACCTGCACCCGGAGACGATCGTCTTCTGGGACGAGCCGACGCGGCTGAAAGAGTCGGCCGAGGCCAAGGAACAGGAGATCTCGGAGACCTTCGTCCACCTGCTCGAAGCGGGCAGCGCCCTGCCGGTCCAGCGCAGCGTCTACGTCCACTACAGCGACCTCGCAGGGGAACTGGCCGGTCATATGGTGATACACCTGGCCCTGTTGGCCAAAAAGATCGAGCGGGTCACCGTCGAGGACACAATCCAATTCAGCGCCAAGAACATGCATCCCTTTCTCGGCAAGCTCGACATGCTGGCCGAGGAGTTGAAAAACTATAAAAAACGCCGGATGGCCGTCTTGATCCTGGCCGCCTCGACGGTGCGGCGCGACCGCATCCGCGACGCCTTGCGCGATTACGGCGTCGAGGCGCAGTCCGTCCCCGGCATTGACGCCGAACTGCATCCCGGGACGGTCGCCGTCGGCGTGGGTCAGTTGGAGGCCGGCTTCGAACTGGTGCAAGCCCGGCTGGCCCTGATCACCGATTTTGAGATCTTCGGCCGCGAGAAACGGCCGCGCAAGCCTCGCAAGTCGGCCCGGGAAGGCCAGAAGATCGACACCTTCGTCGACCTGGCCCTGGGCGATTATGTGGTTCATGTCAACCACGGCATCGGGCGATACATGGGCGTGGAAAAGCTCGATGTGGGCGGCGTCCACAAGGATTACCTGGTCATCCGCTACGCCGGCGAGGACCGCCTCTATGTGCCCACTGACCAGGTGCACCTGATCCAGAAGTACGTCGGCGCCGAAGGGGTGGCGCCCAAGCTCTATCGGCTTGGCGGCAACGAGTGGCACAAGGTCAAGCAGAAGGTCAAAGACTCTGTCCGCGAACTGGCCGGCGATCTGCTCAAGCTCTACGCCGCCCGGGAGAGCAAACCCGGCTTCGCCTATACGCCGGACACGCTCTGGCAGAAGGAGTTTGAGGAGGCCTTCCCCTACGAGGAGACGCCCGATCAGGTCCGTTCCATCGCCGAGGTCAAGACAGACATGGAAAAGGCGAAGGCCATGGACCGCCTGCTCTGCGGCGATGTGGGCTACGGCAAGACAGAGGTGGCCATCCGGGCCGCCTTCAAGGCCGTCCAGGATGGCAAACAGGTGGCCATCTTGGTGCCGACGACCATCCTGGCCCAGCAGCACTACAACACTTTCCGGGAGCGCTTCAGCGGCTACCCTGTCCGGGTCGACGTGCTCTCCCGCTTCCGCTCGCCCAAGGAACAGAAGGTCTCCCTGGAAGGGCTCAAGTCGGGCGAGGTGGACATCGTCATCGGCACCCACCGCCTTGTCTCCAACGATGTGGCTTTCAAGGAACTGGGCCTTTTGATCATCGACGAGGAGCAGCGCTTCGGCGTCGCCCATAAGGAGAAGATCAAGCACCTGAAGGAAAACGTCGATGTGCTCACCCTGTCGGCGACGCCGATCCCGCGGACCCTGCACATGTCCTTGGTGGGGCTCAGGGACATGTCGATTATCGAGACGCCGCCGGAGGACCGCTACCCCGTTCAGACCTATGTGGTCGAGTACAACCCCGAGTTGATCCGCGAAGCCGTTCGCCGCGAACTGAACCGGGGCGGACAGGTCTACTATGTGCGCAACCGGATCGAGGACCTTGACCGCATCGCCCGCGATCTCGGCGCGCTCGTCCCCGATGCCCGCATCGTCGTCGGCCACGGCAAGATGCGCGAGGACCAGTTGGAACAGGTGATGCTCGATTTTCTTGAAGGCGAGTACGACATCCTCGTCTGCACCACCATCATCGAAACCGGCCTCGACATCCCGAACGTGAACACGCTCATCGTCGACGGCGCCGACCTGATGGGCCTCTCCCAGTTGTACCAGCTGCGCGGCCGCGTCGGCCGGTCCAACCGGCTAGCCTACGCCTTTTTCACCTACCGCAAGGACAAGGTGCTCACCGAGGTGGCCGAGAAGCGCCTCCACGCCATCCGGGAGTTCACCGAACTCGGTTCCGGCTTTAAGATCGCCATGCGCGACCTGGAGATCCGCGGCGTCGGCAACCTGCTCGGTCCCGAGCAGCACGGCCAGATGGCCTCTGTCGGCTTTGACCTCTACTGCCGTCTCTTAGAGGAAGCCATCCAGGAGTTGAAGGGAGCCAAGCCGGAAGAGGCGCCGGAGACCTTCGTGGAGATCCGCGTCGACGCCTTCATCCCTGACGATTACATGGCCGATTCGTCGTCGAAGGTCCAATTCTATAAGCGGCTTTTGGCGGCGCGCACGGTGGACCAGGTGGAGGCGCTGGAGGAGGAGATGGAAGACCGCTTCGGCGACCTTCCCGAACCGGTGGAAAACCTGGTCCGTTTGAGCCGGATCAAGGCGTACGGCCAGCAGGCCGGCGTTTCGGCGGTGCAGCAGGAAAAAGAGGAGCTGCGCATCCGCTTCTTTCCCCATGCCAAGGTGGAGGCCAAGGCGATTTCAGCCCTTGTCCAGCACCTTGGCCGCAAGGTCAACTTTTCGGCGACCGGCGGTTTTGAGATCCGGATCAAGCCGGGCCGCGTCAAACCGCGGGAACTGCTCCGGCTGCTCGATCACTCGCTGGGGATCATCGCCGGCGGCGGGCAGAGCGGGGAAGGGAACGGGGAAGCCGGTGGGCAAGGCGCTCCCGACGGCAAAAGCGCGGTCGATGGCAAAGCGGCAGCCCACGGGAAAAGCGCCGGCGAAGACGCTGGCGCGAGAGCGGGCGCCCGCGCTGCTTTCGGGGCCGTCACAGGCCCTCGGAGCGCCGGCGCGCAGACTGCCAAATGGCCGCCCATGGGGCGTAAGTAGGCAAGGCGTCCCTGGAAAACATCGGGGCGTCCCTTGGCTTGCCCGGGGGGGAGAGCCGGTGGTATAATCGGCCTATACGAAACGAGGAGGCCTTGGCATTTTGAATAAAATAATGAAAACGATTGCCTTTGCGCTCATGGGCGCCGTGCTGTTGTCGGCCACCGGATGCAGCGGCGGCGGCAATGTGGTGGCCTCAGTGAATGGGGAGACGATCTCCCGGGCTGATCTGGACAAGCGCATCAACCGTTACAAAGAGGAACTCTCCCGCTCCGGCGGCGCCGATTCCAAGGAACTCATGGCCAACCTGGAACGGCAGGAACTGGAGCATATGATCGACGAAAAGCTCTTCACGCAAGAAGCGAAGAAGCGAAACATCGAGGTTACCGATGGGCAGGCAGCGACGGAACTGGCGAACGAGAAAAAACAATTCCCCTCTGACGCCGAATTCCAGGAGGCCCTGAAACGGTACCAATTGACAGAGGCCGAACTGAGCGACATCATCCGCACCCGGTTGATCTTCAACGGGCTCTATGACGCGGTCACGGCCGATATTCAGATCTCTGACGCTGATGTGGAAAAGCATTACCGGGACAACCCCGACAAATTCAAGCAAAACCGGCAGGTCAAGGCGTCTCACATCCTCTTGAAGACGGAGGAAGAGGCCAAAGCCATCATCGCCGAGTTGGGCCGGGGCGCCGACTTCGGCCAGTTGGCCGTCCAGAAATCGACAGATTCCACGGCCGCGCAGAACAAGGGCGACCTGGGCTACTTCCAAGCGGAGGACATGGTCAAGGAGTTTTCCGACGCCGCCTTCTCTATGAAAAAAGGCGAAACCTCGCGCACACCGGTCAAGAGCAATTTCGGCTATCACGTAATCCGCGTGGAAGACGTCAAGGAAGCGCGCCAGCAGAGTTTTGACGAGGTGAAGGACCAGATCCGCGTCGATCTGGGCGCTGACCGGAAACAGGAGCGCTTTGAATCCTGGTTCGCCGATGTGAAGGCCCAGGCCAAGATCGAGCGCAAGCTGCCTGAGGCGCCGGCGGCGCAACCGCCCACCCAGCAGGCCCCGCAAGGGCAGGCGCCGCAAGGGTCTACCCAAGCCCCCGCAGGCAACGCGCAGCCTGGAAAATAGGGCTTCTGCCAAAAAATGAAACGCGCTAGGCCCTCCCCGAACCGCTTGCTGGTTCGGGGATTGCTTTTTTCAATGGATGGAAAAAAATGAATAACCCTTTCTTGTCGGATATATACTATCACTGAACCGGAACCCCGAAGTCACGGCCCACAAAGGAGGGATGGTGAAGGGATGAAAGCAACGGGCATCGTACGGCGAATCGATGATCTCGGGCGCGTGGTGATCCCCAAGGAGATCCGGAGAACGCTGCGCATTCGGGAGGGAGATCCCCTCGAGATCTTTGTGGATCGAGAAGGGGAGGTCATCCTGAAAAAATATTCGCCCATCGGCGAATTAGGGGACTTTGCAAAGGAATACGCGGACTCCTTGAGCGAGGCCACAGGCCATATCGCTTGTATCGCTGACCGGGACAATATCATCGCCGTAGCAGGAGCCCCGAAGAAAGAGTTTTTGGGCAAACCGATCGGCCCCGCTGTCGAACGGGTGATGGAAGAGCGGAAGGCCATTTTGATTCAGAAACCAGGCGAACACAGTCATTGCAAGGGTTGCCCGTCGACGGAAGAGGATGTCGATTGTAAGTTTTCTGCTGAAGTTATAGCGCCGATTATTGCCGAGGGAGATCCCATCGGCGCCGTTATTCTGGCATCGAAGGATCCCAATGTCAAGATGGGCGACATGGAGATCAAACTGGCGGAAACGGCTGCCGGTTTCCTCGCCAAACAGATGGAACAATGATACTACCAAAGCATAACCGTTCGGTTATGCTTTGTCGCGCTTGGAGGGTGGCGCCATGACGTCGTGGTGGACTTCCGGCGGACAACGTCTGCTGACCGGCGCCCTTTGGCTGACGGGCGCCGGGATCGTCAGCAAGTTTCTGGGGGCCTTTTACCGCATTCCCTTGGCCCGGATCCTCGGTTCGGAAGGCGTCGGGTTGTATCAGATGGTCTATCCCGTTTATACGGTGGCCTTAAGCTTGGCGACAGCCGGCCTGCCCGTCGCCATTTCGGTGCTGGTGGCGGAACGGGCCACCCGGGGGGACCATCCCGGCGCCTACCGGTTTTTTCTCGCTTCCTTCTGGCTGCTACTCGTCCTGGGCTGTTGCGCCACATTGCTGTTGCTCGCCTACGCGGAGACGATCGCCCACGTCGTGCTGAGAGACGGCCGGACCCTCTATTCCCTCTGGGCGATCGCGCCGGCGGTGCTGCTGACCGCGCTGATGGCGGCCTTTCGCGGCTTTTTCCAGGGTTATCAGCAGATGGCGCCGACGGCCCTGTCCCAGGTGGTGGAACAGATCGTCCGGGTCGGGATCATCCTCGCCGTCAGCGGCATTATGGTCCGCTACGGTGTCGACGTAGGCGCTGCCGGGGCGACATCCGGCGCGGTGGCCGGCGGGATGGCCGGTCTTGCTGTGCTGTGGCTTTTTTTTTACGCCTGGCGCCGGAAGGTACATAGCGGGCACTACAGCGCGGGGCAGGCGGAAGCGGCGGCTGCCTGGGCCGGACCGACGGACCGTTTCCGTCTTGGCCGCGCTTTCCCGAACGGTATGGCAGGCAGTATGGCGGACCGTTTGGCGGGCGCCTTTCGCGGGGCTTTTTGGGGCGGCGCGGATCTGCTGGCTATGTGGAAGTCTCTGCTTGTCCTATCGCTGCCCATCTCCCTCGGCGGACTCGTGATCCCCCTCATGCAGACGGTCGATGCGGCGCTGATTCCCCGGGGTTTGCAGGCTGCCGGTTTTTCTGCTCCCCAGGCGGCGGCGCTCTTCGGCGAGTTTTCCGGGATGGCGGCGGCGCTGGTCGGTTTTCCGATCATCGTCACCGGCGCTGTGAGCGCCAGCCTGGTTCCGGCTATCGCCAGCGCCTGGAAGGGGGGCAACAGCCTCGTGGCGGTCGAACGGTACCGATCGGCCATGCGCCTGTCGAGCATGCTCGCCTGGCCTGCCGCCTTTGGCATGGCCGCTTTGGCCGCGCCGATCTGTGAAATGCTCTTTCACGCGCCCGGCGCAACCGAGCCGCTACTCTGGCTGGCGCCGACGATCATCCCGACGGCCTTTTATCAGGTGGCCTCGGCGGGCCTGCAGGGGATGGGACGAACCGCCTTTCCCGTGTTTGCCCTCGCCCTGGGGGCGGCTTTGAAGGTGGTCTGCAACCTCATTCTGCTGCCCCGTTGGGGGCTGATCGGCGCGGCGGCGGGTTCCAACGGGGCTTTCCTGCTCTCGGCCTTGATGGTGCTCGCCTATATCGGCTGGCGCGGCGGCTTCTCCTTCCCCTGGGGCGCCGCCTTGCTGAAACCGGCCCTCGCTGCTACAATGATGGCGGGTTATGCCATTTCTGGCGCGCCTTATCTGACATCTTTGGCCGGCGGCTGGATCGGCCTCGCCCTTTCGGTGGCGACTGCGGGGATCGTCTACGGTCTGACGATGCTCGCCATCGGCGGCATCCAGGAAAAGGACCTGGCCCTCTTGCCGCGCGTCGGTCCCCGTTTGGCCGCCTGGCACCGCCGTTTTTGGGGCGCCTAGCAAAGGCCTAGCAAAGTGGGAATAAAAAAGGATATGAGTGAAGAAAACATGAGGCAGAACATAAGTGTCAACGAATCAAAAGAACCGGTAATCACCGTTGTCGGCCTCGGCGCAGGCGATCCGGGACACCTGACGCGCGCAGGATGGGAGGCGCTCCGCCGGGCCGACCGGCTTTTTTTGCGCACGGCCATTCATCCGACCGTTCCTTCCCTTAAGGAAGCGGGTCTTGTTTTTGAGACTTTTGATCCCCTCTACGAGTCAGCCGAATCCTTTGACGACCTCTACAGTGAGATCGCCAGCCGGTTGATCAAAACGGCTGAATCCGGCCCGATCACCTTCGCCGTCCCAGGCCATCCCCGGGTCGGAGAAAAGGCCGTCGCCCTGCTGCTCGAAGAGGCCCGCCGCCGCAACTGGTCCGTCGAGGTGATCCCGGGCGTCAGTTTCCTGGAGGCCCTCTACACGGCTGTGGGTTTCGACCCTGCGCGAGGATTGACGGTGCTGGACGGGCTGGATCTGGCGCCGGAGGACCTCGATGGACGGCGGGCAACGGTGATCACCCAGGTCTATGCGCAGCGGATCGCCTCTGATGTGAAACTGACCCTGATGGAGCTTTACGGCGATGAACATCCGGTGACGGTCATCCGGGCGGCGGGGGTCGCCGGCGAGGAGCGGATCGCCGAAATCCCTCTCTACGAACTGGATCGTCTGGACTGGGTCGATCACCTCACCAGCGTCTATGTTCCGCCCTTGTCTGCGGCGGACGCGGAAGCATCGGAGAATTCGGAGAAGCGGTCAGAAGCGCCTTCGGAGCCGTCCTCAGGGGCGCCGGCGGATAGGCAAGTCGACTACGCCCTCGACCCGCTTGTCGAGGTGATGGACCGGTTGCTGGCTCCCGGCGGCTGTCCCTGGGACCGCGAGCAGAGCCATCAAAGCCTAAAGCCCTATCTCCTGGAAGAAGCCTATGAGGTGCTGGAGGCCATCGATCTCGGCGACGACGGCAAGTTAAAAGAAGAGTTGGGCGACGTGCTCCTACAGGTCGTTTTTCACGGCCTGATCGCCGAAGGGGAAGGCCGCTTCCGGATCAGTGAGATTGTGGAGACGATCACCGAGAAGATGGTCCGTCGTCACCCCCATGTCTTCGCTGATACGAAGGTGGCTGACGCCGGGGAAGTCCTGGTCAACTGGGAGGCCATCAAGGCTAAGGAGAAAGGGGACAAGCCGTCGCGAAGCCCCTCCGGGATCGACCGGATTTCGACGGCCATGCCGTCGCTGCTGCGGGCCGAGAAGGTGCAGAAGAAGGCGGCCCGGTTCGGCTTTGACTGGCCCGATGAACAGGGGCCGCTGGCCAAGGTGCAGGAAGAGTGGGAAGAGTTGCTGGAGGCTGCCGGATACGGCAGGTTGGATGGCGGTTTCGATTCGGCCGGAAGTAGAGAGCGGGATATCGCCCGCCTTCGCGACGAACTGGGCGATCTACTTTTCGCCGTTGTCAATGTGAGCCGCTTTTTGCAGATAAACCCCGAGGAGGCGCTCCAGCGGACGGTGGACAAGTTCATCCGCCGCTTCCGCCATGTGGAGGACTGTTGCCGTCGCGACGGACGGGAGATGGCCCGTTGCGCTATCGAGGAACTGGATGTCTACTGGGAAGAAGCGAAGGCACGGGAACGGCAGACGTGATCAGCCGAATGGGGCGGGGTGGGTCTGTTAGGAATATTTTGGCTTAAAAAGTCGAAAATATTAACAACCCGGAAGGAAAAGATGGGTATGTAGCGAATAACCTTACAGCAATCAATACTAGGAGGGGTAACGGTGAACAAGACCGAATTGGTGAGTGCGGTCGCCGAAAAGGCCCAACTAACCAAAAAGGATGCCGAAAAAGCCGTCAATGCCTTCTTCACCGTCGTGGAAGAGGCGTTGAAGGCAGGAGACAAGGTCCAATTGGTTGGTTTCGGGACTTTTGAAATCCGCGAACGGAAAGCGCGGACAGGCCGCAACCCCCAAACGGGCGAAACCATTACCATAGAGGCGTCGAAAACGCCGGCCTTCAAGGCGGGCAAATCGCTGCGCGACGCTGTGGAAGCGTAGTTCTTCTTAGGATACATCATAGGTGTTGAGGTCAGGTTTCCGCGGGGAACCTGATTTTCATTCCGGGGGGATTTTTTTTGCGTCTTGACAAATTTTTGAAGGTGTCCCGCATCATCAAACGGCGCACCCTGGCCAAGGAGGTCTGTGACGGCGGTCGCGTCACCGTCAACGGTCGGCCGGCCAAAGCGGGAACAGAGGTGCAACCGGGGGACCGGCTGACCTTGCAGTTTCCCCAAAAACGCATTGAGGTGGAAATCGTCGACGTAAAAGAGAACGCGCGGGTCGATGAGGCGAGAGACCTCTACCGGGTCCTCCGGGAGGAGTCCCTACCCCTTGATTGACAAAGCGCTTGCAGGGAGTCCCGTTCTAGATCATACGCCTGCCCACATAACCATGTTGGGGAGGCGTATTTATTTTTTGAAGAGGGAGGAACTTCCAATGGATGTTCATGGCGATAAAGCCCATGGTTTTGCGGCCACAGACCGGAAGAGCATCACCATCCAGGGGGTCACCCAGGTGGGCGCCTTCGATGAAGTAGAGATCTACATGGTGACGGTGCGCGGTCCCCTATTGTTGCGCGGAGAGGGCTTGCAGATCACCCAGTTGAACCTGGACGATAAAGTCCTGTCTGTCGAGGGGCGGATCGATTCTGTTCAATATGTGGAGGAGCATTCTCCCCAGAACCTGAAGCAGAAAGGCAAGAACCTGCTGGAACGCCTGCTGCGGTAACCGAAGGGGTTGCGAGGGGGGATGACCGTGACGCCGCTGGCCCAGCAGGTCTACGGGTTTGTCTTGTCGGCTGTAGGCGGACTGGTCCTGGGAACGGCCTTCGACCTGTACCGGACGATAGTGGGGGTGGGCCGGCGAAGGTGGTGGGTCGCCGTCGCCGACGTGCTCATGTGGATGATTGGCGCGGGGCTTTTCTTCCTCCTCCTGCTCTGGGGTCACTGGGGGGAGGTTCGCCTGTACCTTTTCCTGGGATTGGCCTGCGGACTGGGACTATACTACCGGTTTATGACCGAGGAGGTCCGGGCCTTTTGGGAGGGCATGCTGGAACTGATCCTGCACCTGTTGCAGACGCTGGGGTACCTGGTGACGTTCCCCTTTATCTTCCTCTATCGCGCCGGGCGGCGGGCGCTGCGCTGGATCTACCTGACGGGAGGACAGGGAATGCGATGGGCCCACCGTCGCTTATGGACGCCGGCTCGCAAGGCCGTGGGTCGTTTGCGCGCCCGCGTGGACCGTCTCACCGGCCGTTCTCGGCGGTTTTTGGGGCAAAAAAGCGCAGGCGCCCGGCGCTGGCTGGGGCAAAGGACGGGAGGCATCCGGCATCGGCTGGCCGGGCGCCTGCGGGCCTTGTTGCGCCGTCCGCCGGGGCCGCCTCCTGCGGCATAAACAAAGGGGAAAAACTTTCCTCATTCCCGCTTGGGCGAGGAAGGATTTTCAGGGCGGCGCGCCGAAAGCCCCACTATTACGGGGAAGTATCCGAACAGGGGTGAGGCTGTTGGCGCAGCCGGCAGAGACACAGCAGCAGCGGCAGTTGCCGCAGGAGCAGCAACAATCGCAGCCACTACGGCGTCATAGCAAGGGGATCGGCAGAGGCAAAAAGTGGGCGATTGTTGCGGCAGTCATCGGCGCTTTCGCGCTGGCGGCGCTCCCGCCTTTTCTGCAACAGCGCCAGTTGGCCCAGGAGTCGGACAGGTTGTCGGCGGAACTGGAACAGGTGCGCGCCGAGCGCCAGCAGTTGGAGAAAGAGAAGGAATGGCTCGCCTCTGACGCCTATGTGGAGCAGGTGGCCCGTCAGCAGCTGGGCCTGGTGAAACCGGGCGAGATGATGGTGGTGCGGACCCGCCCCGGCAACGCCCTGAAGAAGGACACCCAACATGCCCAGGAGATTCGCGATTAAAAAAGCATTTCCGTCCTCAAGCGGCGGAAATGCTTTTCCTATAGGGGGGTGAGTGGGATGACAGAGAAAGACAATCGCTGGGGCGCCATCGACATCGGTTCCAACTCGGTGCGTTTTCTCGCCGCCGAGGTGTCAGAGGAGGGCATGCAGACCTTGTGGCGCCGCCTCGATACGACCCGGCTCGGCCGCGAGGTGGAACGCACAGGGGACCTGCATCCCGAGTCGGTTCAGCGCACCCTGGATGTGCTCGCTACCGGGCTGGCCGCGATGGCTTCATTCGGTGTGGACACGGGCAGGGTGGCGGCCTTTGCCACGAGCGCTGTCCGCGAGGCTGGCAACGGCGTCGCCTTTTGCCGCCGCATCTTCGAAGAGCATCGTCTTTCCGTGACCGTTCTCTCCGGAGAAAGGGAGGGACATCTCAGCTATGAGGGCGCTGTCGGCGGCCTGCCGTCGAGTCTGATTGAGGGGCGGATTCCTGTCGTTGTCGACATCGGCGGCGGCAGCGGCGAAGTGGTGTTTCGTCATGGCGGCTGGTGGCGGCGGAGCTTTCCCCTGGGCGCTGTCCGGCTGACGGAAAACCGCTGGGGAAAGGCGGAGGTGGCCCGGCTCTGGGCGCCAGCCGCCGAGGCGATCCGGCGGTTGCGCGATGAGGGCGGGAATCCCCTCCTCATCGGCGTGGGGGGCACGGCGACGACGGCGGCGGCTATCGCCCAGGAACTGCCCGTCTATGCCCCGGAAAAGGTCCATGGCTTTTATCTGCCTCTGGCCCAGTTGCGTGACATGGGCGCAAGGCTGCGCGCCCTTGACCTGGAGGCGCGCCGGCAGACGCCGGGACTTCAGCCCGAACGGGCCGACATCATCCCGGCGGGGCTGTTGGCGTTGGAAACATTGATCGAGACGGCCGGTTGCGACGGCTTTATCGCCAGCGAGACGGACCTGCTTCACTGCGCGCTGATGCGGCGCGCGGCGGGACAGTGGCCTTAGCGGGAGGCAAACCGGCGGGCCACGGAGTCGTGGGCCGTCCGTTCCCAGTGATCGGCCAGGGGCGTCAGGCTGCCATCGCCGTAGCGCCGTTCGAGGGCGCGAGCGAGCAGCCAATCGGCCAAGGCCGGGTTTTTGGGGAGCACCGGCCCGTGCAGGTAGGTGCCGATGGCGTTTTTGTAGACGGCGCCCTCGCCCTTGTCTTTCCCGTTGTTGCCGTGGCCGGCGACGACCTGGGCCAGGGGCCGGATGCCGCCGCGATCGCCGAGAAAGGTGCGGCCCGAGTGATTTTCAAAGCCTACGAGGCCCACGCCTTCGCCCAGGAAAGGCGCTTCGGCGACGACGTTGCCGATCAGGCGCGTCGACCCCGCCTCTGTCCAGGCGTCGAAAAGGCCCAGACCGGGCATCTCTTCTCCGGTGTGGGTGCGGTAATAGCGTCCCAGGAGTTGGTAGCCCCCGCAGACGGAGAGCAGGGGCAGGCCGGCTTCGGCAGCCTCCACGAGGGCAGGCCCTTTGTGCTGTTGAAAGTCCCGGAACAAGAGCGTCTGTTCCCGGTCGGAACCGCCGCCCATGAAGACCAGGTCGGCGTCGGCGAAGGCGAAGCGGTCGTTCAGGGAGACCCGCTCGACAGCGAGGGGGATCCCCCGCCACTCGCAGCGCCGGAGCAGGGTGATGATGTTGCCCCGGTCGCCGTAGAGGTTGAGCAGGTCCGGGTAGAGGTGGACGAGGCGCAATGCGCGGAGGTCTGTCTGAACCATCGGCTATTCCTCCCAGTAGCGGGGCGAATGGCCCAGGTTGGCCAGCGCCGTCTTTGACTCCAACAGGGCGGTATAGGTCGGCAGGATGTAGAGGGTCTCTTCGGGGCTCGTCATCTCCAGCGCGGCGGCGATGGCATGACTGATGTCGGGTTCATAGGAAATGGCGTCTGCCGGCACGCCGGCGTAGTGGAGGCGCAGCGCCATGTCCTCGCCGCGCAGCCCCGAGGTGGAGATGCTGCGCAGTTCCGGCAGGACCGGGGCGAGGGCTTCAAAATCGGCGTCCCAGAGCCAGGAAATGTCCCGCCCGTCGGCGGCGTTGTCGTTGATGATCACGAGCAGGCGTTTCGGACCCCGGTTTTGGGTGAGGGTGCGCAGCACCTCGTCACAACCGGTGGGGTTTTTGATCAGCGCTAAAAAGGCGCGGCGTCCATCATCCAGTTCCAGCCGCTCCATGCGGCCGAAGTTTGTCCGGTAGCCTTGCAGGCCGGCGCGGATCGACGGCTCGGGCAGGTCCAGCCGGAGCGCTGCTGCGGTGGCGGCGAGGGCGTTGTATATGTTGTAGAAGCCGGGGGTGGAGAGCTCGACGCGCCAGTTGCCCTGGGGGGCATTGACGGTGAAGGCGGAACCTTCTTCGCCTTTCAGTTCAATGGCGGAGACGCGGATCTTGGGCTGGGGCCGCTCAAAGCCGCAGTGGACGCAGCGGTAGTGGCCCAGTTGGCCGAAGAAAAACCAGTCGTAGGCAAGCGGGTGTCCGCAGAGGCGGCAGAAGCGCGTCTCCGCCGACTGGGTCATCTCCCGGCTGCCGTAAGATCGGTCGTCGATGCCGAAGTAGAGGACCCGTCCCCGGTAGCGGCGCCCGATAGAGGCGACCAGCGGATCGTCGGCGTTGAGGATGGCCACCGACTGGGGCGGAAGCAGCGCCAAGGCCTCCTCGACGAGGGTGACCGTTTTGTCCAGTTCGCCGAAGCGGTCCAGTTGATCGCGGAAAAAGTTTGTCACCACGACGCCCCGGGGACGCACCTCCCGGACCAACTGGGGGATGGTGGCCTCGTCAACCTCGATGACACCCAGATCGCTGCCGATGGAACCGCCGATGCTGGCGGATTCGATGAAAGCGGCCGTGATCCCGCCGACCAGGTTGGCGCCGGCGCGGTTGTGGGTCAGCGTCAGTTTGGACGCGGCGATCATCTCGGCGAGCATCTTCGACGTGGTCGTCTTGCCGTTCGTGCCTGTGATGACCATGGCGCCCTGTTTCAACTGGGCGGCCAGGGCGGACAGCAGTCCGGGGGCGATGCGGCGGCCCAGGCCGCCGGGGAAGGATGTGCCGCCGTGCCCGATGCGGCGGTTCAGCCAGATCGCCGTCTTGCCGGCCCATAGGCCGGCCAACATGCGCGGTGAGTATAACAAGGGGGCACCTCCGTCAGTACGCAGCGTTATCGACAGTACTATTTTATATTAACTTGGCCTGTCGTTACGTTGTTTTTTTTATTTTTGCCTAAGGTGTTGACAGAACTGCCTTCGGTATGGCATAATACAGTGGTCGACGGCGGTAGGCTGTCGCGTGATTGACGCGGGGTGGAGCAGTTGGTAGCTCGTCGGGCTCATAACCCGAAGGTCGAAGGTTCAAGTCCTTCCCCCGCAACCAAATTTGGCGGTGTAGCTCAGTTGGTCTAGAGCATACGGTTCATACCCGTAGTGTCGTAGGTTCAAATCCTACCACCGCTACCAAAACAGGGGCCCGTTGGTCAAGCGGTCTAAGACACCGCCCTTTCACGGCGGTTACAGGGGTTCGAATCCCCTACGGGTCACCATCTGCCATTGAAACGCCTTTCCGGCTTACGGAGAGGCGTTTTTGTTTTTCTACGCGTCGTTTTTTCCAGATTATCTGATTGTGAATATCTGAACGTTGAACAAAGGTATGTTTTTGACGTGTTTGGATGATAGAAGAATTGTTCAGGCTTGTCGAAGGAACGGTTTCGCTCTAGGTGAAATCTGGGGGTGTATTGACGCAGCGAGCGATTTGGGCGGAGCGGCGTCGTGAGCGTAGATTGCGGAGCGGAAAAGCGCGCCATGACATGCAGAAAAGCCCGAGAGGTTTGGCGCGCCCGCGTAGCAATCGAGCGAACAGCCGCGCAGCCCTTAGCGAGCGGAGTCAATACACCCCCGATTTTCCGATAACGCACAATAAACAGTGAGCCCGTCCGGTATTACAAAGCCAAGAAAAAACATAAGCAATTTTTATTCGGGGCTTTTACAAATCGATCGGATCGAGTAAAATGAGGAAGGACAGACGATTCGTACGGAATTAATTATGCGCCCGTCGCGCTTCTTGTGGCGAGCGCTCCTTTCATCGCTGGACAAGGCTTGCATTTCCATAGAATGAGAGGGTGGTGCCATGTTCATTTTCGCAGTCGGACTGAACCACAAATCGGCGCCTGTGGAGGTCCGTGAAAAGCTCTCCTTTACTGAAGCGCAAATCTCAGAAGCACTAACCCAATTGGAAGGCATGACCGGCATCGAAGGCTGCTGCATCCTCGCCACCTGCAACCGGACAGAGATTTACGGCGCATGCACCGATATGGAAGCAGGATTGGCGGCGGTCAAACGGTTTGTCATCGAACGGGGCCGCTTGCAGCCCTCCGATTTTGCCAATTATTTTTACGTACATACGCTGTACGACGCCATCCGGCATCTCTTCCGCGTCGCCTCGGGCCTTGACTCGATGGTGCTCGGCGAGACGCAGATCCTGGGCCAGGTGCGCACAGCCTACCAGCGGGCTTGCAACGAGCGGGCCAGCAACGGGATCATCAACACCCTGTTCCAGCAGGCCATCACTGTCGGCAAACGAGTGCGTTCGGAGACCGGGATCGACCAGCACCCCGTATCCATCTCCTATACAGCCGTCGAACTGGCGGAACAGGTCTTCGGCGGCCTTGCTGGCCGGTCAGCCATGGTGCTGGGCGCCGGCAAGATGAGCGTCCTCACCTTGAAGCATCTCGTCGCCCAAGGCGTGGAGAAGATCATCATCGCCAACCGCTCCGTCGAGAAGGCGGAAGAACTGGCCCAAAGCTGCGGCGGCGAGGCCATCCCCTTCCACCAGGTCCATGAGCGGATGGAAGAGGCGGACATCGTCATCTCCTGCACAGCGGCCACCCACTATGTCATTCGCCGGCCCATGATGGAAGAGGTCATGGAGAAGCGGGGCGGCAAGCCCGTGTTTCTCATCGATATCGCTGTGCCGCGCGACATCGATCCCGAGGTCGATCAGGTATCCGGTGTGCATCTGTACGACATCGACGACCTGCAACATGTCATCGACCGCAATCTAGAGGAACGGCGCAAGGCGGCTATCGAGGCGGAGGAGATCATCGAAAGCGAGATCACCCAATTCTTGCGCTGGCTGAACTCCCTCTTCGTCATCCCCACCATCGTCTCGCTGAAGCAAAAGGGCAACCAGATCCGGGAAAAAGAACTGGACCGAGCCTTGAGCAAGCTGAAGCACCTGTCAGAAAAGGAAAAGAAACTCGTCGGCTCCCTGGCCAGTTCCATCGTCAATCAATTGCTTCACGACCCGATTACCCAACTGCGGCACTACGCCGCTACGCCCGAAGGTCACCTCTACTCGGAAATTCTGCAAAACCTCTTCTGCCTTGATGTGCCCGGACAGCGCCAGAAACACGCTGCGCCCCGGTTGCATGTGGTGGAGACGGCCCGGCAAAATCACGCCGGCTAGAGTGGCGATAAGGGCATTGACTCCTTGAATTATATTGGCTATTATTTTTAACAAATGTTTATTAAAAGATATACAAAGCATATCTGAAAAATGGCTGAAAAATCGGGGATTTTTGCCGAAAACGCCCAAATTCGGGCGTTGAGGATAATGAACAGGTTCTTTACAATGAAACTGGTGTTGTATTCAGCAAGGAGGTGAAAACACAATGAAAAACTTCAAGCTTATCGGCATCGCGGCCATCCTGGGTGTCAGCATGGTTGCCCTGACTGCCTGCAGCAGCAGCCCCAGCAAGCCTGCTGAAGCTCCGAAGCCCGCTCCGGCTGTTGAGCAAAAAGCTGAAACCAAGGCTCCCGAAGCGAAGCCCGCTACTGCCAGCGCTGACGCCAAAGCCCTCTACACCGGCAAAGGCGCCTGCATCACCTGCCACAAGCTGGGCACGGAAGGCGCTCTGGAAGTCGGCCCCAACCTGGATAAGGTCGGCGGCAAGTACAACGAAGAGAAGATCTACAAGATCCTGGTGAACCCCGTTGGCGAAGGTCTGCAAGCGACCATGCCCGCGGCCACCACTCTCTCTGACGACGAGAAGAAGGCTGTTGCCAAGTTCCTGGCCGAACGGAAATAATGTATTTTTCATTCGAGGGACAGGGTACATAGTGGTGAAGAGCTCCGTAAGGGGCTCTTTTTTGTGCGGTCTATCACGTATACGTAGTACTTTTGTTCATGCTCTATACAGGGAAAAAGGAACGTGTTATTATACTTTAGCGGGAAATGTATCACTGGTTGACGGGAACGCCCGTTTCCAGAACCGTCGGCCCTGTCCCACTCCTTATCCGCCGGAATGATCCCAGTTGAGACGACGTAATGTACAAGCAGAACGCTGGTTCAGAGGGGAGGGAGCGATGTGAGCCGTCATTTTTGTCGGTCTATAGGGACAAGGTCGGGAAAAAGGTTACACAAGGATCCGCCGGCAACAGCCGGTAATGTTAAGGGGGGGTATTTTTGAAAGCGCCGGATTACAAAGCAGGGTCGCTTAACCTGATCGTGTTGGCCCTGGTCGCGGTTGCGCTGCTTTTTCTCATGGTGAAGAAATGGTCCGTCGGCGATTACAATGGTGCTGCCGTTTACATAGGCCTGTTGTTCGTCGATTTCGGGGCGGCCCTCTACTCGTTCCGTGTGGCCGTCTTTGACGGCACCGGATATAAGGAGGTAAAAGACTGATGGATTCGAACGTTTCCAGGAGGAAATTCCTCGGCGGTATCATCGCCATCCCCACTCTGGCCGCTCTGGGCGCTCCCTTGGCCGCTGTCGGTCAGTACGTCTATCCTCCCGACTCCCTGTTGCAGCCGCCGGCGCCGAAGAAGATCGGCACCCTGGCCGACCTGAAGCCGATGGAGGCGCTGCGCTTCGATTACAACGATATCCCCTGCATGGCCATCAAGGTCAAGGATCAGGTCATCGCCTACACCCTGAAGTGCACCCACCTCGGTTGTACGGTCGACGTGCCCAAAGGCAGCCTGGAAGGCAAAAAGCTGATCTGCCCCTGCCACGGCGGGGAATTCGACCCTGAAGGAACCAACGTAGGCGGACCGCCGCCGAAGCCGCTTGTCCGTCTCGCTGTGGAAGTCAAGGAAAACGGCGATATCATTGTCAAAGAGGGGGCTGCGTAACGAATGAATTGGTTGGAAGAACGCTTGCCTGGCATCGGCCACATCGCCAAGGACATCGCCGAACACCCCGTCCCCTCCCATACGTTGAACATATTTTACTGCCTCGGCGGCTTGACGCTGCTCTGCTTTATTGTCCAGTGTCTCACCGGAATTTTTCTCGCTTTTTATTATAAGCCGACGCCGGAAGCGGCTTTTGCCAGCGTTCAGATGATCACCAACGAAGTCCGCTTCGGTTCTGTCATCCGCTCCATGCATCACTGGTCCTGCCAATTGATGATCCTGCTCGTCTTCCTGCACATGCTGCGCGTCTACTACACAGGCGCCTTCAAAAAGCCGCGGGAACTCAACTGGGTCGCCGGCTGCTTCCTGCTGGTGCTGAGCCTTGGTTTGGCCTTCACGGGCTACCTGCTGCCCTATGAGCAACTGTCCTACTGGGCTTCTGTCATCGGCGCTGAAACGGCGAACACCCTGCCTGTCATCGGTCCTACCTTGAAGATCATGATGCAGGGCGGCATCAAGGTTACGGCCGAGATGCTCAGCCGGTTCTACGTGCTCCATGTCATGATCCTGCCCGCCGTCACCATCGGCTTCTTGGTTGCGCACTTTATCATGATCCGGGTCCAGGGCATCTCGGATCCGATGTAAAAGGAGGTCGCCCCTATGGATAACCAGAAGAAACGGTTTACCGTTCCTTTTATGCCGGTTCACATCACCACAGAAGCGGCCCTGGCAATGGCTTTTGTGGGTGTCCTGTTCATCCTCTCGGGCGTGCTCCCGAAAGAGATGGCCGAACCGGCCGACAAGCTCGTCACCCCGATCGGCTTAAAGCCGGAGTGGTACTACCTCTGGGCCTACGTCATCCTGGAGCAGGTCCCCAACAAACTGATGGGCATCGTTATCCCCGGCCTGATGGTCCTGGCGCTCTTCCTTGTCCCCTGGCTGGAACGAGGCAAGGAGCGTCACCCGGCAAAGCGCCCCATCGGCGTGGCCGTCTTCACAGTCATGATGATCGTCGTCGCCATCCTGACCTATATGGGGGCTACCCTGCAAATCGGCGGCTAGCGCGGATGGGACAGGCATTTCGATAAGGACAAGGGGGAGACAAATTGGGAACCCGTAAATTAGTCATGTTCGGCTCCACGGGCCTTCTCCTGGCTGGCATCCTGCTGGCGCCATCCTGGCAAGCCCAAGGGGAACTGGTGCGGGGCCATGAGTTGTATAAAACCCATTGCGCCTCCTGTCACGGTGAAGACGGGAAAGGCGTCCAGGGTGTCAAAGCGGCAACCCTGAACAACGAAGGTTTTTTGAAAGTGGCCTCTGATGACTACCTGCTGAAGTCGATCCGCTTGGGCCGTCCCAGCTTGGCCACCAATGCCATGCCGCACTTCGACGCCAGCAAACTGCCTGATGAAAAGGTCAACCTGATCATCAAGAATATGCGTTCATGGCATCCGGAGATTTCAGCGCCTGTGGAAACGGGAGAGAAGGTTGCCGGCGATCCTGTCAAGGGTGAAGCCTTCTACAAGGCTGCCTGCGCCGCTTGTCACGGTCAAAAAGGCGAGGGCGGCATCGGCGCTGCGTTGCTCGATCCCGGTTATCTAAACGCTGCTTCTGACGAATTCATCCTGCATTCTATCACGGCGGGACGCCCCGGCACGAACATGCCGCCTTATCCCGATTCGCCCGATATTCGCAATGTTGTCGCTTTTTTGCGCAGCAAGCAGGTCCCTTACGACCCGGCGGCGAAGAAAGAAGCAGAGAAGGGCGAGTCGAAAGACAAAGCCGCTGCTGATGGCGAAAAGAGCAAGAATTAATCACTCCGTGTTTCCGTATTCATGACAGCATGAGACAGGCATAAATGACACCTATTGGAGGGAATGTCGATGAGGAAGACAGTAATGCTGCTATGGCAATGGCGACATCTGGTCTTCCTCTTATTTTTTGCTGTCATTGCCACCTTTTTTCTGGATCTCGCCTTGACGGTCATCCGGCGCAGTCTCGCCGGCGACCCGGCGAGCCTCTGGGTTGTGTTCTTCGCCTTCTTCGGTCTGGCGACCGGCGGCTACGGTTTCATCCGGTTCGTTTACCGCCATGACAAAAAAACGGGCCGTGTCAAAAAAGAGATTAAGTGGCTTGAGTAATCGGCGAGGAGGGTTTGCCATACACAACCGCAGCTATGAAAAAGCGCTAATCTCCTCTGATTTGAACGGCGCGGTAGGGGCGGGAACGAGGCCGGAGCGATGGAGGACTGCCACGAACATGGCGATGGATGCGCTTCGGCTCGTCGTGAGCATCGCCGTCTGCCAGATCGCAAGCCTGATCGGCGCAAAATACACCATTCAGTCAATCATCTGGTATGCGGGACTGGCCAAGCCAGCGTTTAATCCTGCCAACGACGCCTTCTATCCCGTCTGGACGCTCCTCTACACCCTGATGGGCATCTCTCTTTTTCTCATCTGGCGTCAGCCGGATCAGAAGGATAAGCGATTCGCCCTTGGCTTTTTTTTCGCCCAATTGGTCTTGAACATCATGTGGTCGTGGGTCTTTTTCGAACTTCAAGCGCCGTTTGTTGCCTTTATCGAGATCATCCTCTTGGAGGCCGCTGTTTTGGCGACAGCCTTCTACTTTTATCGACTTTCGAAGTGGGCAGGAATCCTGATGATTCCCTATTTTTTTCGTGTCGGTTACGAGGCGGTGCTGAATTATTTTATCTGGATCATGAATCCCTAAAGGTTGCACAAGGATTCTTGAGGAATCTAAGTATAAGATTTTTGAGGAGTTTGCGAATGCAAAAGGTTGATCGATGTTGGATTATGCTGTATAATTCAACCACAAACGCCTGTGTTCGGCGACTCCTCTTTTTTTGAGGGGTGGACGACATCGCAACCAATACATACGGAAAAATCGGCCCCAATTCGATCATCCAGACCGTTGCGGCCTTGAAAGAACGCTACGGAGAAGGCAAAACGGCGGAATTTTTGGTCAAAGTCGGACGGAGTGACTTGACACAAAAACTCCCCGCAGAGATGGTGGACGAGCAGGAGTTCAACGACTTGGTTCGTTCCATTCAGGCCGGCTTCGGCAATCAGGAGTTAACGCAGTTGCTGCGACGTTCCGGGGAACTGACGGCCGCCTACCTCCTGAAACATCGCATACCCGTTCCGATTCAGTGGATCCTGCGGATTCTCCCGGTTCGCTCCGGTCTCAAGATGCTCCTCTCGGCGATAGAGAAAAACGCCTGGACCTTTGTGGGCACCGGTAGTTACCGTTTCACGATCGAAAATCATCCGAAGATCACGATCGAACGCTGCGTCTCCTGTCGCGGCATGTCAGCGGACGAACCGATCTGCGCTTTTTACGAGGGCACATTTCAAACGCTGATACGCACCCTTGTTGATCAAAAGGCAACCGTCAAAGAGACATCATGCAGCGCTAACGGCGCATCAGCTTGCATATACGAGGTTCGATTGGGCACCGAATAAAGCGGATAATGCCCACAACAGAGACATAGAGAGAGAAGTTTTTCAATACATATACAGATGATAAGACCCGTTAGGCTCCCGAAAAAGAGAAGAGTGGGTGTGCCGAGATGAGTGTCGACATCAATCGCCAAAGCCAGAGTCCGACCACAGCCCCTTCGCAGGAGCCGATCTCCATCTGGCGGGTACGCCTTCAACTGACGAAACCCTTAACCTGGATTGGCCCCGTTTGGTCTGTCGGTTGTGGCGTCGTTGGCGCCGCCGGTGCAGATCTGAGCGTTGACACCTTCCTGCGAAGCCTGTTGTTGATGGTTGTCATCGGTCCCTTGGTCCTGGGCATGGGCCAATCGATCAACGACTACTATGATGCCGACGTGGATGCCATCAACGAGCCTGACCGCCCCTGTGCTCGCTTTCCAGAGTTGTTCAAGCGACTTGCCTTGACCAACGTGGCGGTTCTCTCCGCTGCGGCCCTGGCGGTATCGTATATCGCTTTTCGCATCGAGATTTTCTTGTTGGTTCTCGCCGGTCTGCTTATCGCTTACATATACAGCGCGCCGCCGTTGCGGTTGAAGCAAAACGGATGGTTCGGAAATACGGCCTGCGCGCTCACCTACGTGACCCTGCCCTGGATCGCCGGCAATTACCTCTTTGACAGCGTAACGACGGAACAGACGATAGTCGCCTTTATCTACGCCATCGGTTCCCACGGATTTATGACCATGAACGACTTTAAGAGCGTCGAGGGCGATAAGGCCTGCGGGTTGCGTTCGATGGTCGTCATGTACGGCGTCGAAGGCGGCGTCAAGATTGCCTTGAACATGCTCATGGCCTCGCAACTCCTGGTGGCGCTCTATATCGCCGCCCAGGGACACTACATCGGCAGCGCCGTACTCGGCGCGCTGTTGCTGGCCCAATTGCCATTTCAACCGAAGTTGAAAAGAGACCCCAAGCGGTTGGCCCCCTGGTACAACGCCACAGCAAACAGCTTTTTCATTCTCTCTATGATGGCTGCGGCGTTTACCCTTAAATAATGGGACATCATCGACTGGGCATCATCGCGGTGAACGCAAGGGGGACAAAGTCTGCCGTCTATGGCAGGCGAAAAAGAGGAGGTGGGAAGGGGACAGAGATCCATCGGACGGGGTGCCGCGGAAGGTTTCCAAATGGGGATACGGCCATAATACAATCTTTTACTTCGCCAGCCCGGGGAACCGTCTGCTGACCTGCACCCAACATTCTAAAAAATCTGAAAAGGAGGTCGTTTTGATGGCCACTGCCGAAATGGCATTTAACCCCCGGGCCCAGGTCTTTGAGTACTTCAAAGACAAAGTGCCCGCCACTCGGGGCGCCGTTCTGAAAGCCCATATCAACCACCTGGGCAACATTGCAGCTATGGTCTCTTTCATTCTCGTTCATCACCTGAGCTGGGATCCCGCGACCCAAGGTGTTCTGTGGGCCCCCGCCACCATGTTTTATGCTCGTCTTTATCAACTGGGTCTTGATGCGACCGCGCTGAGCCCCGATGCGCTGTTCGTCGCCCGTATGCACCTTCTTGCCGCAATCATTCTCTGGGGTGTTGGTCACATCAAATCCCCCGCTGAAGAGAAGTTCCTGGAAAAAGTAACCATGGGCAAGTCCCTGGTCGCTCAGTTCCACTTCTTCGCCCTGGTTGCCACCATGTGGGGCCTGCACATGGCCTTCTACGGCATCCTTGGCCCCGAAGGCAAACTGGCCCCCACCGGTCTGAGCTTTGACATGTTCGGCCCCATCACCCCCGCCACCATGGCTGGCAACCACATCGCTTTCGGCGCTGTGTTCTTCCTTGGCGGCATTTTCCACAACTTCGCCGGTTTCAACACCAAGAAGTTCGCCTTCTTCGAAAAAGACTGGGAAGCTGTTCTGTCCGTTAGCTGCCAGATCCTCGCTTTCCACTTCGCCACCGTCGTCTTCGCCATGATCATCTGGCAACATCCCCAACTGGGCTTCGGCTTCATGCGTGAATACGCTGTCTCCCAGTATGCCGGCCCTGAGCTCAAGATGATTGCCTCCGCCAACCCCGGCCTGCTGGTCAAGCAAGCCATCCTGGGTCACCTGGTGATGGGCATCATGTTCTGGATCGGCGGCGTCTTCCATGGCGCGCACTTCATGCTGCGGGTTCTCAACGATCCCAAGCTGGCTGAAGAAATGAAGGACTTCAAGTTCATCAAGCGTTGCTATGACCACGAGTTCCAGAAGAAGTTCCTGGCCCTGATCATGTTCGGCGCCTTCCTGCCGATCTTTGTCGCCTACGGCATCGCTACCCACAACACCATCGCTGACATCCATGCCGCTTCCAAGGCCGGTATCTTCGCTCACATGACCTACATCAACATCGGCACCCCGCTCCACGACGCCATCTTCGGCTCCAAGGGCTCCATCAGTGAATTCGTCGCCGCCCACGCTATCGCTGGCGGTCTGCACTTCACCATGGTTCCCATGTGGCGTATGGTGTTCTTCAGCAAGGTTTCGCCCTGGACCACCAAGGTTGGCATGAAAGCCAAGCGCGACGGCGAGTTCCCCTGCCTTGGCCCTGCTTACGGCGGCACCTGCTCCATCTCCTTGGTTGACCAGTTCTACCTGGCCATCTTCTTCTCCCTCCAGGTCATCGCTCCCGCCTGGTTCTACATTGATGGTTGCTGGATGGGCTCCTTCGTAGCCGTTGCCGCTCCCTACAATGACATCTACCAGGCTGCTGTGGCCACCTTCAACTCCAACAACCCGCTCCATCAGCTGTCCCCGCTCACCAACATGGGCTACTTCTCCTACATCATTCAGAAGACCACGGCCATGTTCTCCCGCTATGACGGCCACATGATCCAGGCTCTGCTGGGCGCTCACTTCATCTGGGCCTTCACCTTCTCCATGTTGTTCCAGTATCGCGGTTCCCGCGACGAGGGCGCCATGGTTCTGAAGTGGGCTCACGAGCAAGTCGGCGTCGGCTTCGCTGGCAAAATGTACAACCGGGCCCTCAGCCTCAAAGAAGGCAAAGCGATCGGTACCTTCTTGTTCTTCAAGATGACCATCGTCTGCATGTGGGCTCTGGCCATGGTGTAATCGCACCAAATCCATTTTGTTCCTACACCCCCTGCGCCCTGAGAGGGGCGCAGGGGTTTTATCTCGCTTACGGAAAAAACGGCCTGATCCAGGCCGGCAACAATGAATCATTCTAGGGGGGTGGAGGCCATGGCAAACGAACTGAATTCCTATTGGACACAACAGGAACAGGTGAGAAATTATTTTGACGGCGATGCCTTTCAGCGATGGGCGTCCATCAGCAAAGGAGAGAGCAAAAACTTTGCCCAGCGAAAGCTCATCGAAGGTCGTCAAGCCATCCACCGCTGCCTTTTGGACTGGATCGGGCCGGTAGCTGGTAAGCGCATCATCGATGCCGGATGCGGAGCAGGTTTTCTTGCAGAGATTCTCGCCGAACAGGGCGCTATCGTCAAAGGTATTGATATTTCCACGAAAATGATCGAAATGGCTTCCGCGCGCAACCGTGGAAGGGACAACCTCGCCTTTGAGGTCAGTGATTTAGTCTCGGAAAAAGGAAATTACGACATCCTCATTTCGATGGATGTGTTGATTCATTATCCCCTTGCTGACTTGCCCGCGTTGCTGGAACATACGCTGGGCCGCGCCCGGGAACGGGCCTATATCACCTTCGCGCCGTCGACCGCATGGTTTCGCTTCCTTAAATCAGTAGGCGAGCGGATGTCGGGAAGCTCCCGCACAACCAGCGCCTATCTGCATCCGATTTCGGAGATCCATTCCATTTTGAATAAACTGGGCTACCAATCTACTCGCCAAGAGCTGGTCTCTAACATCATCTATAACGCGATGCTGTTAGAGATTAAGCCGAAACGATGACTAGGAGGCTTGACATGCGCATACTGATGATCCAACCTAACTACCATTGCGGTGGCGCCGAGATTGCTGGGAACTGGCCGCCGAGCTGGGCGCCCTATATCGGCGGATCGTTAAAGGCAGCCGGTTACACCAACATGAAATTCATCGATGCAATGACCGAGGATCTACCAGATGACGTGCTAGCTGAAATCATCCGGAAGAACCAGCCGGATGTGGTCATGGCGAGTGCGATTACGCCGATGATTTATAAAGCGCAAGACACCTTGCGTATTGCGAAAAAGAGCAACCCCACCTGTAAGACCATCCTGGGCGGGATCCATCCCACCTTTATGTACAGCCAGATCCTGACCGAGACGCCCGAGATCGACTACATCGTCCGTGGCGAGGGCGAGGAGATCATTGTCAACCTGATGAACGCCATCGCCGCCGGTTCTGATCTAAAGGATCGCAAGGACATCATGGGTATCGCCTATATGGAGGACGGCAAGGTTGTCGCCACGCCGGCCCATCCGCCGATCAAGAACCTGGACGGACTGACTCCCGACTGGAGCATCCTGGACTGGGACAAGTACATCTACATCCCCCTCAACTGCCGCGTGGCTGTGCCGAACTTCGCCCGTGGCTGCCCCTTCACCTGCCGTTTCTGCTCCCAGTGGAAGTTCTGGCGGACTTACCGGGTACGTCACCCGAAGAAGTTCGTTGACAAGATCGAGACGCTTGTCAAAGACCACAAGGTGGGTTTCTTCATCCTCGCCGACGAGGAACCGACCATCAACCGCGACAAGTTTGTGGCCATGTGCCAGGAACTGATCGATCGCAAGCTTGACGTGCACTGGGGCATTAACACTCGCGTCACCGATATCCTGCGGGACGCCCACCTGCTGCCCTTCTACCGCAAGGCCGGCCTTGTTCACATCTCCCTCGGCACTGAGGCGGCCACCCAGATGAACCTCGACCGTTTCCGCAAGGAAACGACGATGGAAGAGAATAAGCGGGCCATCGATATGATCAAAGCCAACGGCATGGTCGCCGAGGCGCAGTTCATCATGGGCCTGGAAAACGAATCGCCGAAGACGATCGAAGAGACCTTCCAACTGGCCCGCTACTGGGACGCGGACATGGTCAACTGGAACATGTACACGCCCTGGCCCTTCTCGGAACTCTTTGAGGAACTGGGCGACAAGGTCGAGGTTCGTGACTACTCCAAGTACAACTTCGTCACCCCGATCATGCAACCCGACGAGATGGACCGGGAAGATGTCCTCAAAGGCGTGCTTCGCAGCTATGCCCGCTTCTATATGCGCAAGAGCTTCCTCGACTATCCCTTTATCAAGGACCCTTTCAAGCGCAAGTACATGATGGGCTGCCTGAAGGCCTTTTTGAAGATGACAGCCACCCAACGCTTCTACGACATCGGACGGGTAAAGCGGAAAGGTTTCCACACCGAGGTTGACCTGGGCTTCGATCAGTCCAAGATCGTCAGCAAGGAAGAACTGGCCCGCATCAAGGCGGCCAAGCAGGTACAGGTGGACGAGGACTTCGGCACCATCACCGCTTGCGGTGCGCCGAAGGACCTGGAGATCTCCGCCTGCGGCGCGCCCCGCGATCTGCCTTCCATTGAGACGACGCCCGATGGCAACACGGCCGTGAGGGGCATGAAGATATGATTATCGCCGTATACGGTAAAGGCGGCGTCGGCAAGTCGACCACCACGTCCAACCTGGCCGTGGCCATCGCTAAGACAGGTCGCCGTGTGTTGCAGATCGGTTGCGACCCTAAGAGCGATTCCACCTTCACCATCGCCGGGAGAATGATCCCGACGGTGGTGGAGGTCCTCGATAAGTTCAACTACCACTACGAATCAATCGAACCCGATGATCTGGTCGTCAAGGGTTACGCCGGCGTCTGTGTCGTTGAGACAGGCGGCCCGCCCGCCGGCAGCGGCTGTGGCGGTTATGTTGTCGGCGAGACGGTCAAGCTCCTCGAAAAGCTTGACATCATGAGCAAATATGACGTGATCCTCTTCGACGTCCTAGGGGATGTCGTCTGCGGCGGCTTTGCAGCGCCCCTGCAATACGCCGATCTGGCCTGTATTGTCTCCTCCAACGATTTTGACGCCCTCTTCGCGGCCAACCGCATCTGCGAGAGCATTGTGGAAAAGAACGCCTCCGGTTACGATGTAAAACTTGCTGGCGTTATCGGCAATCGCTGTGACCAGGTGGACCTGCTCGAAACCTTCACCCGGCGGATCGAAGCCCCCTTGATGGGCGTTGTTCCCCGCAACGAAGGGGTGCGCCAGTCTCGTGTCAAGGGGTATACCCTCTTTGAACTGGAAGAGATGGGGGAGCCCGTCAGCGAGATGACGAGCGAGTTTCGCAAGATGGCGGCCTATCTCCTCAGTAAGCCGGAAGGCGTTGTGCCCAACGCCGTCGGCACACGGGAAATGTTTGAACTCTTTCGAGGGGAGGACCTGCCGTGGAAGGGATCGAACGGGAAAACGGCTGCTTCCACACCTTCTGTCCGATAGCCAGTGTCGCCTGGTTGCACCGCAAGATCAAGGACTCCTTTTTTCTGATCGTGGGGACTCACACCTGCGCCCACTTCATCCAGACGGCTCTCGACGTCATGGTCTACGCCCATTCCCGCTTCGGCTTCGCCGTCCTGGAGGAGTCAGACCTTGTGGCGGCCTCGCCGACAGAAGAACTGGCGAAAGTAGTCGAAGACGTCAAGGCGGAATGGCAACCGAAAGTGATCTTTCTGCTAAGCACCTGCAGTTGCGATATCCTCAAGCTCGACCTGGAGAACTCCAGCAAAGACCTGAGCAGCCGATTCGGCTTCCCTGTCGTGCCCGTGCACACCTCGGGCCTGGACCGGACATTCACCCAAGGGGAAGACGCCGTGCTGCATGCGTTGCTTCCCTTTGTTCCCCGGGAGGCGCCAAAGGCGCCAAAGGCGGAAGTCGTGGAAGAGAAGAAGCGCAGTTGGTTTTCCTTCGGCAAGGATGAGGGGAGCAAGGCGAGCGCTCCGGCGTCTCCGCAACGCAATCTGGTCCTTGTCGGCGCGGTCACCGATTCGACGACCCAGCAGTTGCAGTGGGAGTTGAAACAACTCGGCCTGGACAAGGTTGATGTTTTCCCGAGCGGAGACATCAAGAACATGCCGGTGATCAATGAAAACACCGTCATCGCCCCATTGCAACCCTACCTGAGCGACACCTTGGCCACTTTGCGCCGTGAACGGGGCGCTAAGGTGCTGACGACACTCCTGCCCATCGGGCCCGACGGTACGGCGCGCTTTCTGGAGGCCATCTGCGCCGAATTCGGCCTGGACGCCTCCCGGGTTGCGGAAAGGGAGGCCCAGACCTGGAGTGGGTTGGAGAGCCAACTGGCCCTCCTGCGCGGCAAGCGGATCATGTTCCTCGGCGATAACCTGCTGGAGATCCCTTTGGCCCGCTTCCTCGCCGCCTGCGGCGCCGAAGTGGTTGAAGCCGGCACCCCCTATGTCCACGCCAAGGACTTATCAGAGGAGATTGCCAGACTCCGAGAAAAAGCGGTGCCCGTCATCGAAAGTCCCAACTTCGCCGCCCAGGTGGAGCGCATCGACCGTCTCCGGCCTGACCTGATTGTGGCCGGCCTCGGCATCTGCAACCCCCTCGAAGCGGCCGGCTACACGACGGCCTGGTCGATTGAATTCACCTTTGCCCAGATCCACGGCTTCGTCAATGCCATCGATCTGATCAAACTCTTCATCAAGCCGCTCTTGAAGCGGCAGGCTCTGCTCGATCAGGGCTGGGCGGAAGCGGGGTGGATCTCGTGAAACTCGCCTACTGGATGTATGAAGGAACCGCCCTCTCCGGGATCGCTCGGGTCGCCGGCAGCATGCCCAAGGTACATACAGTGATACACGGACCCCAGGGCGACGGCTATATCAACGTCATGTTCTCCATGCTGGAGCGCTTCGACAAGCTCCCGCCCTTTACGCTTTCGCCCATCGGACGGCGGGAGATGGCCCAGGGTTCGAGAGCGCGCCTTGTCGATACGGTGCGGCGCGTCGAAGCGTTACACCGGCCCGATGTGATCGTCATCACCCCGACCTGCTCGTCGACGCTGCTGCAGGAAGACCTGCTGGCCGTCGCGCGCAGCCTTGGCCGCCAGACGAAGGCAAAGTTGATCGTGCCCCGGGTGAACGCCTTCCGCGACCTGGAGCACTTTGCCATGGATGATTTCCTGGCCCAGTTGGTCGCTGAGTTCGCCGTCGAACAGCCGAAGACAGAGCGGTTCAGCGTCAACCTGATTGGTCCCTCTTATCTTGGCTTTCACCAGATCCACGACCTGAACGAGATCCGGACCATGCTGGAGGAAATCGGCATCGGCGTCAACGCCGTCATCCCCTACGGGGCGACAGTGGAGACGTTGCGCAGCCTGACCGGCGCCCACCTGAACATCTGCCTCTACCGCGAATACGGCCGTGAGGCCTGTGAATACCTGCGCAAGCGCTTCGGCATTGATTACATAACCGTCACCCCCATGGGGATCCGCCAGACAGGCCGATTCCTGCGCGCCCTCGGAGAACAGGCTGGCATCGATGTGACGCCCTACATCCGCCGCCATCTGGCGCCTTCCGGCGCCTTGGCCCGCTTCACCAAGTCGGTCGACGCCCTGTCATCCCTCTTTGGCAAAAGGGCCGTTGTCTTTGGCGATTTCAGCCATGCTGTCGGGGCAACCCACCTGTTGCGTGAGATCGGCGTGCAAGTGGTCTGGGCCGGCACCTACATGACCGCATGGAAAGACGAATTCACCGAGGCTGTCGCTGGTTTGACTGATGAAGCCTTTGTCTGCGACGACTTCCAGGCCGTGAGCCGGAAGATCCGCGACACCCAGCCGGACATCGTCTTCGGCACCCAGATGGAACGGCACAGCGCCGCCCGCTATGAACTGCCCTGCATCGTCATCAGCAGTCCTGCCCATATCCTCAACTTCCCCCTCTTCCCGGCGCCGGTCCTCGGCTACCGGGGGATGACCCGCCTGCTCGACACGATCAACCAGACGATCAAACTCGGTCTGGAAGAACACCTGGTCAACATGTTCGGAGAAGACACCGCTTCAGATAGCCAGATGGAAGCGGCGGCCGTCGCTGAGGGATCCGCCGGCGCCACGGCGACGACGCCCGGACGTGTTCCGGCGACCGTCACGGCAACGGCGGGTTCGGCAGCCCCGTCCGGCGCGACAGGAGCTGTCGCAAACGGCGATGAATTGCATTGGGACGCCGAGGCCTTGAAGGCCTTGAAGCAGGTTCCCTTTTTTGTACGAGGAAAAGTGCAGCGCAATACCGAGAACTATGCCCGCGAACGCGGTTACAGCGAGGTCACCCTGGAAGTGATCTACGCCGCCAAGGCCTATTTCGAGAGCAAGGGAAATCAGGGCAACCGGTAATTGCCGACGGGAGGAAATAACCGATGACACAAGCGCAACCATCGAACCATAGCGAACGGCGGCAGCCGGCGCAGATCAAAGTGCCGACCTATCCCTTTACGGCGATCATCGGCCAGGAAGAGATGAAACTGGCCCTCATTCTGAACGTGATCGACCCGCGCATCGGCGGCGTCATGATCATGGGCGACCGGGGGACGGGCAAGTCGACGACGGTCCGCGCCCTGGCTGAACTGCTGCCGGAAGTGCCTTCGGTGGCCGATTGTCCTTTCGGATGCCACCCGGAAAAGACGAGCGAGATGTGCCCCAACTGCCGTGAACGGACGGCAGAAGGGGAAGTTCTTCCCATGACCTACCGCAAGACCCGCGTCGTCGACCTCCCGTTGGGCGCGACGGAAGACCGCGTCTGCGGCACCATCGATATCCAGAAGGCCTTGGCCGAAGGGGTTAAAGCCTTTGAACCAGGTCTCTTGGCCCAGGCTAACCGCGGCTTCCTCTATGTGGACGAGGTCAACCTCCTCGACGACCACCTCGTCGACGTCCTCCTGGACAGCGCCGCCTCCGGCGTCAACGTGGTGGAACGGGAAGGGATCAGCATCCGCCACCCGGCCCGCTTCGTCCTCGTCGGTTCGGGCAACCCGGAAGAAGGGGAACTGCGTCCCCAGTTGCTCGACCGCTTCGGCCTTCACGCCCAGATCCGAACATTGCGCGACGCCCACAAGCGCGTCGCCATCATCCGCAGCCGCAGCGATTTCGATAACGACCCCGAGTCTTTCATCGAAAAATTCGACGCGCCCCAGGCAGAACTGCAAGCCAAGGTTACCCGAGCCAAGGAGATCCTGAGCGATGTAACCGTCGGCGACGATGTGCTCCTGAAGATCGCCCAACTCTGCATCGACCTGGAGATCGACGGCCACCGCGGTGAACTGGTTCTCGCTCGGACAGCCAAAGCCCTCGCCGCTTTTGAAGGCCGGACCGAGGTCTGTGACGACGATGTGGCCCGCATCGCCGTCCTCGGCCTGCGCCATCGCCTGCGCAAGGATCCGCTGGCGACGATGGACAACGGCCGCCGCGTTCAAGAAAAGGTAGCTCAGATTTTTGGAGTTGAGAAGGCGGGAGCATGAAGACAAACAGCCTGCCCTTGGCGGCCATCACCGGACAGGAAGGCATCAAACGGGCGCTGCTCCTCGTTGCCGTCGATCCAGGCTTAAAAGGGGTGGCCATCGCCGGGCCGCGGGGGACCGGTAAGACGGTTCTGGCGCGCGGGCTCCGGCAACTGCTGCCGTACATAGAACAGATCCAGGGTTGTCCCTGCCACTGCCGCCCGGATAAACCGGCCAGTTGGTGTAGCCGCTGCCGGGAGCAATACAGCGACAGGCTAAACGGTCTAAGCGGCAATGAAGATAGCATTCCTGTCCTGCGCCGGGAAGCCCCCTTCATGGAGGTTCCCCTCGGCGCCACGGAAGACCGCCTGCTCGGTGCCATCGATGTGGAGCAGTCCCTCGCCGGCGGCGCGCGGGCCTGGCAGCCGGGTCTCATCGGCGAAGCCAACCGCGGCGTGCTCTATGTGGACCAGTTGAACCTGCTTGACGACGGGCTCGTCAATTCCCTCTTCGACGCCATGTCGGGGATCTGCCGTCTCGAACGGGAAGGCATCTCCGTTCAATACCCCTCCGATTTTGTCCTCGTCGGAACCTATGACCCGGACGAGGGCGCCTTGCGGGGCCACCTGGCCGACCGCATCGCCATCCATGTGAGCAGCGGCCTCATCAACGACCTGGAACAGCGCATCGAGATCATGCGCCGCCAGGAACTGTTCGTCGATGAGCCCGACGCCTTTGAAAAACTGTACGCCGACGAGCAGGACGATCTGCTGCGCAAAATCGATGGCGCTCGCGAACGCCTGCCTGCCGTCACCATCTCGGAGAGCCAGGTGCTCTACCTGATCGGCCAGTCCCTGAAACGGGGCGTTCCCGGTCACCGGGGCGACCTCTTCGCCGTCCGTCTCGCCAAAGCCCATGCGGCTCTGGAGGGCCGTTCGGCCGTAGAGCCCATCGACCTCGCCTTGGCCGTTGAGTTTGTGATCAAGCCGCGCCAGACCGTCGACCTTCCCGATGAGGAAGAGCAACAACCGCCGCCTCCTCCGCCGCCGCCGCCTCCGCCACCGCCGGAGCCGGATAAAGACGACAAAGATGACCCGCCGCCTGACGCGCCCAAAGATGAACAGACGATGACCCTGCCCGAGGAGTTTTTCTTCGACGCTGAGGAAGTCCCCGTCGAAGATGAGTTGCTCTCCTTGCAGAACAAGGCCCAGCGGCAGGCCCGCGGCGGCGCTCACGGCAAGCAAAAGAGCATGGAGCGGGGACGCTACGCCCGCGCGCTCCTGCCCCCGCCGGGCAAGCCCTCGCGGATCGCCGTCGACGCCACCTTGCGGGCGGCAGCGCCTTACCAGCAGGAACGGCGACGTTCTGGCAAGTTCGGCAACCGCGAGGTCATCGTCACCGATTCGGACCTGCGGGCCAAGCAGTTCGTCCGCAAATCTGGCGCCTTGATCATCTTCGTCGTCGACGCCAGCGGCAGCATGGCCTTCAACCGGATGAGCAGCGCCAAAGGCGCCGTTTCGGTGCTGTTGAACGAGGCCTATGTCAACCGCGACAAGGTGGGCATGATCATCTTCCGCGGCCAGAAGGCCGAGGTCATCGTGCCGCCCACCCGCAGCGTCGAACTGGCCAAGAAGCGTTTCGATCAGGTGCCTGTCGGCGGCGGCTCGCCTCTGGCTGACGCCATCGCCCAGGCCCTCGAATTGGGCGTCAAGAGCATCGGCAGCGATGTGGGTCAGGTGATCATCACCCTGATCACTGACGGTCGCGGCAACATCCCTCTCAACCCCGAGGAGGGTCCCAAAAACCGGGATCAGTTGAACGAAGAGATCCTGGCCATCAGCCGCAAGATTCCTGAGCAGGGTTTTTCCATGCTCGTCATCGATACGGCCAACAAGTTCACTTCGACCGGATTTGCCGAAAAGATCGCCGGAGCGGCCTTCGGCCAGTACTACTACCTGCCCAAGATGTCGGCGACAACACTTGCCGAGACGGTCAAGAGCGGCGTGCACGCGCTGCGGAAATAAGGGGGGATAGCCAATGTCGAAAAAGGTCATGCGGTTTGTCCAAGTCTATCTGGAGCGACAGATCAGCAGCGCCTTCAGCCGGGCCATCGAGGCGAGCAATCGCACCCAACCCATCGAGATCAGCGTCACCTCCTTCTGCGTGCACGAGTTGAAAGAGAAGACCAAGATCGAAGAGTTCCGCCAGGCCGTGCTCAACGCCGACCTGCTCTTCGTCGGCCACGTCTTTGTCGACGACATCGCTCGCACCATCGCCGACGTGATCCGCAAGGAAGGCCAGCAAGTCCCGACGGTTGTAGTCGTCAACGCCATGCCGGAACTGATGAAGCTGACCCGCATGGGCGGCTTCAAAATGGGCAGCGAACAGTCGAACGAATACATGAACATCATCAAGCGGTTCAAGAAGAACACGGACACAGAAGAGGCGCAAGGCAAAAAGTCCGGTCCGCCTATGAACACAGACGTAATGATGACCCTCGTTCGCACCGTGCCCAAGCTGTTAAAATACATACCGGGCAAAATGCAGGACCTGCGTTCCTACATGCTCTGCTACCTCTATTGGCTCAATGGCTCGCCGAAGAACCTGGGCAACATGGTGCTCATGCTGGCCAAGCAGTACTTTGCGCCGGAAGCGGACATCTCTTTTGACGCGCCTGTCGAGTACGCGGAAGAGGGGATCTACCATCCTGATTCGGACCGCTGGTTTACCAGCCGCGCCGAGTATGAGGAGTGGTACCGCCGCCACGCGCCGTCGGAACTGCGTGTCGGCTTGATCGTCCTGCGCACGAGCCTGCTCGCTGACAACCATGACCACTATGACGCCGTCATCCGCGCCCTTGAAGCGAAAGGCCTCGGCGTCGTCCCCGGCATTGCCAAAGGCCTCGACTACCGTCATGTAGTCGAGCACATGTTCATGGGCAAAGGCGACGTGCGCAAGGTCGACGGGGTGATTTCCCTCACCTCCTTCAGCCTCGTCGGCGGTCCCGCCTCCAACGACGCCGAAAGCGCTGTCAAGGTCCTCTCCGCCCTCAGCGTGCCCTACCTGTCGGCCATCCCCCTCGAATTCCAGACCATCGACGAGTGGAAGTCCGACCTGTCGGGCCTCAACCCGGTCCAGGTGGCCTTGAACGTGGCCATCCCCGAACTGGACGGCCTCGTGGCCCCCACCGTCTACAGCGGCTATGCCGTCCACGGCGCCTCCAAGGCCATCCCCATTCCGGAACGGATCGAATTGCTGACCGAGCGGATGCGGCGCATGATCCGGCTCCGCACCACAGCGAAGGCCGATAAAAAGCTGGGCATCGTCATCTTCAGCTTTCCGCCGGACAAGGGGAACGTGGGGACGGCGGCCTATCTCGATGTCTTCAAGTCCCTCTACAACCTGCTCCGCCGCCTCGATGAAGAAGGGTACACGGTGGAGCTTCCCGAGAGCCCGGAAGCGCTGATCAAGATGATCGTCGACGACGAGACGTCCATGCTGCCCTCGGCCAACCTGCATGTGGGCGGCCGCGTCACCGTCGAAGAATACGAGAAGATCAACCCCTACTGGAAACAGATCGCCGAGACCTGGGGACCGGCGCCGGGTGAACTGAATACGGACGGCCAAGACCTGCTCGTCTTCGGTCGCCGCCTCGGCAACGTCTTCATCGGCGTGCAACCCTCCTTCGGCTATGAGAGCGACCCCATCAAACTGCTCTTCACCCGCAACGCCTGTCCCCACCACGGCTTCGCCACCTTCTACCGCTGGCTCGACAAGGTCTACCAGGCCGACGCGCTGCTCCACTTCGGCACCCACGGCGCCCTGGAGTTCATGCCCGGCCACCAGGTGGGGATGACCGAGTACTGCTGGCCTGACCGCCTGCTGGGTCCGGTGCCCAACTTCTATCTCTACAGCGTCAACAACCCCTCTGAGGCGACCATCGCCAAGCGGCGGAGCGCCGCCACCCTCGTCTCCTACCTGACGCCGCCGGCTGAGAATGCCGGCCTCTACAAGGACCTGCGGGACCTGAAAGACCTGATCAGCATGTGGGGTGAAAACCGCCACAACGCCCGCGGCGAGTCCATCCTGGAGACGATCATCGAAAAAGTCCTGGCCCTGCACCTCGACAAGGATGTGCCGCTGACGAAGGAACCGGGCCAGGAGTTCATCGGCAAGCTCTACGTCTACCTGACCGACCTGGAAAACCGCCTCATCCCGACGGGCTTACATATCCTCGGCGAAGCGCCCCATGCCCAGACGCTGGGCGACTACCTGTCGGCCATCAGCTACTTCGACCGTCCGGAAAAGGGGATCCGCTCCCTGGCCGGTCTCGCCTCTGAGGCCATGGGCATCCCCTTCAGCGATCTGGAACGGCGCGCCGAACTCGGCGAACAGGCAGCGATTGAGAAGCTGGAAGTGGTGCGCCAAGCGGTGCAACATGGCGTCCAGAAGATGATCGCCGAGTTCCTCCAGAAAGATGAGCGCGGTCGCTTCAGCTTCCTGCGCGGCAAGGCGGAGACGCTCGCCGCCAAAGCGATGCAGGAATTCCTCCTCGACCGGACGCAGACCGGGTTGGAGGTCGACATCCCTGTGGCGGCCCGCACCTTCGTCTACCTGCAGGATGTGCTCAAGGACATCGTCCTGGCCGAAGAGGTCAACGGCCTGATCAAGGCCCTCGACGGCGAGTACATCAAGCCGGGACCGGGCGGAGACCCTGTGCGCAACCCGAAGACGCTGCCGACGGGGCACAACATCCATGCCCTCGATCCCCAGGCGATCCCCACCTCCGTCGCCGTCCGCGCCGGCCAGCGGGTCGCCGAGATGATGCTGCAAAAACTGTACGACGCCAATGGTGTCTACCCCGAGTCGATCGCCGTCGTCCTCTGGGGCACCGACAACATCAAGACCTACGGCGAAGGCATCGCCCAAGCCATGGCCTTGATGGGCATCAAACCGGTGCCGGACGATCTGGGCCGCATGACCCGCCTGCGCCTCATCCCCCTCGAAGAACTGGGCCGGCCCCGCATCGACGTGGTCGTCACCGTCTCGGGCATCTTCCGCGACCTCTTCCAGAACCAGATGGAACTCCTCGACGAGGCCGTCAAGACGGCTGCAGCCGCCGACGAGCCCCTTGAGATGAACTATATCCGCAAACACGCCCTAGCCCAGGCCAAGGAAATGAACATCCCCATCGAACAGGCCGCGACGCGCGTCTTCTCCAACGCGCCGGGCAGCTACGGCGGTAACGTCAACCAGATGGTCGAGAACAGCGCCTGGGAGGAAGCCGGCGAACTGGCCGACACCTTCATCAAGCGCAAGGGCTTTGCCTACGGCAAACAGGTGCGCGGCGAGGTGGCCGACGAGATTTACCGCTCCGCCCTCTCTAATGTGGACACGAGCTTCCAGAACGTGGACTCCTCCGAGGTGGGCATCGTCGACATCGACCACTACTACGAGTACCTGGGCGGTGTCTCAGCGGCCGTCAAGAGCATCCGCGGCGAGAAGCCCAATGTGCTCGTCGCCGATACAACGACACCGAAGGTGCAGATCCGCTACCTGGAAGAGATGGTTCGCTTCGAGACGCGGACGAAGACCCTCAACCCCAAGTGGTATGAAGGCATGCTCAAGCACGGCTACGAAGGCGTTCGCGAGATTCAGTCCCGCGTCGACAACACCTTCGGCTGGAGCGCCACGACCGACGCCGTCGACAACTGGGTCTATGACGAGATCACTGACGTCTACATCACTGATGAGACGATGCGCAACCGCCTGAAGGAACTGAACGCCCACGCCCTGCGCGGAATCGTCCGCCGGCTCCTCGAGGCCAACCGCCGCGGCTTCTGGGAGGCAGACGATGAGAAGCTTGATAAATTGATGGAGATCTACCAAGACATCGAGGATGAGATCGAAGGGGTCAGCGTTCCGGCTTAAAGCTCTCCTTCGTAATCGCGACAAAAAACGTTTGTTACAGGATAGGGGAGAATTTGGCGTGACACAAAAGACAAGGAACCACGGTAAAGTTGTCGTGGTCGGCGCCGGCGCCGGCGGCCTGAGCGCCGCTGTCCGCCTGGCCGCCCAAGGCTGGGATGTGACGGTGCTGGAAAAAGAACCGGCGCTCGGTGGACGTTTGAGCGCTGTTGAGGCGGACGGGTACACCATCGACATCGGGCCGACCATCCTGATGATGAACGATGTCTTTGAACAGTTCTTCCAGGACCACGGGCGGGATATCCGCGATTACCTGGAACTCGTCCGCGTCGATCCGTGCTACCACCTGCATTTTACCGACGGGACCCGCCTGACCCCCTCCATCGATATGAAAGAACTCCTCGACGAGATCCGTTCCCTGAACCCTGATGATGTCGATGGCTACCTGCGCTTTCTCGCCCAGATCCACCGGCGCTACATGTACGCCCGCGAGCATTTCATCGAAAAGGCATTCGTCAAGCCCTCCGACTTCTTCAATCCGGAAACCCTGTCGGCCATGCTGCAGTTGAAGACCCTCAACAACATGTATGACGACATCGCCCGGTTCATCAAGGACGAGCGCCTGCGCATCGCCCTGACCTTCCAAGCCATCTACCTGGGCATCTCGCCCTTTGACGCCCCCTCGATCTACACGCTGATCGCCTATGTGGAGCATGGCCTAAGCGGTGTCTGGTACCCGAAGGGCGGCATGAACGCCATTGCCAAGGCGATGGCCCGTCTCCTCGGCGAGTTCGGCGGCGTCGTCCGCTGTAACGCCGAGGTCGCCCAGATCCGCATCGAAAACGGCCGCGCGCGCGGCGTCCGCCTCACCAGCGGCGAGGAGATCGCCGCCGACGTGGTCATCTCTAACGCCGACTTTCCCTACACCATGGAGAAGCTCGTCGAACCGGCCTACAGGGGCAAATACACGCCGGAGAAGCTCTCGCGCATGGAGAACACGGTCGGCACCTTCATGCTCTACCTGGGTGTCAACAAGCGCTACGAAGACCTGCATGTCCACAACATCTACTTTACGCCCGACTATAAAAAGAGCATGGACGAACTGTTCTCCGCGCGCATCCTGCCGGAGGATCCGGCCATGTACGTCTATTCGCCGACAAAATACGATGCAACGGTGGCCCCGCCGGGGAAAGAGGTCATCTATGTCCTCGTCCCGGTGCCGAACCTGGACAGCGGCATCGACTGGAAAAAAGAGACCGGTCGCTACCGCGAACTGGTCCTCAAAAAGCTGGAACGGTGGGGACTGACTGACCTGAGTCAGCATATCGAGTTTGAGCGCGTCTACACGCCGGAGACCTTCCAGAAGCGATTCAACGTCTACCGTGGCGCCTCCTTCGGCCTGGCGCCGACGCTCTTCCAGTCCGGTTACTTCCGCCCGAGCATCAAGTCGGAGAAGGTGAGCAACCTCTACTTCTCCGGCGCCAGCGTCCACCCCGGCGGCGGCGTCCCCGTCGTCCTCGTCTGCGGCAAGCTGGTCTCCGATCAGGTGATGAAAGACAGTGGCCTGGTCATGAAAAGCGGCCGCAATGCGGCCGCGGGGGTAGCGGCGACCTTTTAGAAGTCCCAATCAGACGAGGAACCACAGACAAGGAAACCACAAACGAATCATAATCATCAAAGGCTGCGATTGTTGTCGCGGCCTTTTTCCATTGAGGGAGAAGGATTGCAATACGACCGTTGCAAAGCATCCCATACTTCTGCCCTGTCTTGTAAAATTAACACGAAAATTTTGCGCTGCAACCTTGTCCTCCCCGACAATTTTCTCTTGCGTCGATAGGTATAATGGAAAAAGATACCAAATGGCGAAGGCGAAACGGGGGATCAAGATTGTGGGATGAGCCGAAAGTTTATCCTTTTCGTCGGGAACGGATCCCAGCGCGTGATGAAGGCAAAGGGAAAAAAAGCGGATGGTTCTCCTGGTTCGGCAAGATTGCCGCTTTAGCGGCCCCAGGCGCATGGTTGACGCCAGGACGACTGCGAAGAGAGACCCGGCCGGCAGCGGCTGGTCCCAAAGTCCTTGACGGGTTTAGCGAAAAAAGGGGGGACACTGCCCGCCCGAAGGTTACGGCTGGCCTTTCGTCATCTCTCAAGGCCGTAACGGGCAAGATGACCCAATCGGCCGGAGTGGCGCTGCACAACGTCAATTCCCTGTCAGCCGCGCTCGGCAAAGCATGGCGGGAAGGGATGTCTTTCAGCCGGGACATCCGCGTCTGGCTCTGGTGGATCGGCATCTTCCTGCTGGCGCGAGGAACCCTGCTAGGCGGCCTGGCGGCAGCCGCCCCGGCGGCGCTGGCGGTGACAGCGGCGCGCCGGCCCGGGATGTTGCTTTGGAGTGTCACTGCAGCGGCGGCAGGATGGTATACGGGGCGGTTTTCCCCGGAAATGGCGGCCCTTTCCCAAGACCCTCTCGGCGTGCGCCCGATCATACAACTGGCGGCATGGCTGTCCGTCGCCGCCGTCACAACGATTGTCGCCCGTCGGCGCAATCCATCGGCTACCATGCTCGCTGTTATGACCGCCTTGACGATCTGGGCGGTGGAAGGCGCAGCGGTGGCATGGATGACCCCCTCCCTTTACAGCGGTGTGCTGGTCACCTTTGAGGGGCTTTTTGCCGCTGTTGCCGTCGTCATCATGGCCACAGCAGAAAACACGCTGGAAGCGCCGACGGGGCGGACCTGGAACCGGGACGAACAGGCATGCCTGGTGGTCCTTGGCCTGCTCTTCTTGCTGGGCTTTCCCCAGGAACCGCTGTTCGGCCTTACCCTGCCGGGGATCGTCGCCAAATTCTGCGTGCTCCTTGCGGCATACGCGATCGGACCTGGCGCAGGCGCCGCCGGCGGCGTCGCGATCGGACTGCTCCCGCCGCTGGCAATCTTCGGCGCGCCGTCATCGTTGGCCCTCCTGGCCCTCTCCGGGCTGTTGGCCGGCTTGTTTCGCCCCTGGGCGAAACCGGGTGTGATCGGCGGTTTCCTATCGGGTCACCTGCTGCTTTCCATTTATATGTCCAATTCCCAGGATGTGCGGTCACTGCTGTTGGAAGCGGCGATCGCCGGCCTGCTCCTCATCGTCTGGCCGTCCGGTTGGGTGCAGCGTCTGCGCCAGCGCCTGTCTGCCCGAAAAAAGGAGTTTGTCCTACCGGAACCGGCCGTTCCGGTCAGCGCAAAGATCGACGAAATGGGCCGCATGATCGGGCAGATGGCCGTCACCTTCGATGAGATGGCAGAGCCGGCGCCTGCGCCGGGAGACAAGCCCTGGGAGCCGATCCTGCTAGCGATCGCTGAACGGGTGTGCAAGCCCTGTCCGAGTTATGGGCTATGTTGGGAACGGGATGCCGAGCGGACGCGGCAATACCTGAACGAAATCCTCCAACAGGTGGAGGAGAAAGGCCAGGTGACGGCCAAATCGTTGACGCCTCAACTGGCTCGCCGCTGCGCCCGCCTGGCTGAACTGTCAGCCACCATCGGATGCCTGTTGGAGACGGTGGAAGTGGATCGTTACTGGCGGCGCAGGCTCAGCGAAGGAAGGCATCTCGTCAGCGCCCACTTCCGGGGACTGGCGGGATGGATGACATCGCTCGCCCACGACCTGGAGCATGCATCGCCGCCGGAAAAAAGAGGGGAACGGCTGGCCAAGGCGCTGGAGGAGCGCGGCTTCCGCCTCAAGGCGCTCAAAGAGCACGGCGAGGGCGAACATTGGCGGATATATGTGGAAGGCGGCGGCTGCTCCGGCACATGGCCTTGCGCGGAACATGCCGCAGCAACTGCCGCAGAGGTGCTCGGTCAAACCTTTATCGTCGGCAAGTCCGACTGCCGCAGCGGCGCCCCCGGCCGGTGCGCCTTCAGCCTGATCCCTGTCCGGCCCTATGGCATTCAGATCGGCGTGGCCCAGGCCGCCCGCCACGGCAGCGCCGTCAGTGGCGACACGGTCGGCCGATGGGAAGCGCCGGCATCGCGGATGGTCGTCTCCCTCAGCGACGGTTCAGGCGTTGGGCCGCGGGCCGCCCGTGAAAGCAGCGCCACCCTGTCATTGCTCGAACACCTTTGCCGTATGGGCATTCATCCGGGGGAGGCCTTGCGGTCTGTGAACGCCCTGGTCGCATTGGCCACAGAAGAGGAGTCTTTCGCCACAGTCGACATGGCCGTCATCGACCTGGCGTCGGCCGAGGCGGAGATCTTCAAACTCGGCGCAGCGGCCAGTTACCTCAAGCGAGGGCGGCGCGTGCAGGTTCTCCGGCAGTCCTCGCTGCCGCTGGGGATTCTAAAAAACGTGGAAGTGGAATCGCTCAGTGTGGCCATGCTGCCGGGCGACCGCCTGATCCTCGTCAGCGACGGCATCGTCGAGGCAAATCGTCCGGGCGCCGACGGGGGAGCAAAGGCCCGCCGCGGCCGCAGCAACGGCGAAAGCCTGGCGGGCGAAGGTTCTGACTGGCTGGCCAACTGGCTGGAGCGCGATGCCACCGCTGATCCGCAGGCCCTGGCCGACCTGATCCTCCTGGAGGCGATCCGCCTGGGCGGAGGCAAGGCGCGGGATGACTGCAGTGTTGTCGTCGCCGCCCTATCGGGAAGAGAGGAAAGGGGATAAGGGGTTTGTAGGGCTGATTTTTCGGAGAAGATAAGGACTAGGCGAATTTCGCCGGAGCGGGCAGGGAAACGTGAATCCATGTAGAAAGTAACCACATACGATACACATACGATAACCGGTAAAGATAGCCGGTAATAAAACCAACGCCAGCAGGGTGACCCGATTGCTTGATCGATTTCTCCAAACGCTCCACCGGCGCCAACTGATCGAACCGCAACAGCGCGTGCTTATCGCCGTATCCGGCGGCATCGACTCGATCAGTCTGTTGTTGTTGTTTCATCAAGCGGCGCCGCAACTGGACCTGAAACTATCGGTGGCCCATTACCACCACGGGCTGCGCGGGGAAGCTGCCGATGGTGACGAAGCTTTTGCGGCTGCGCTGGCCGGAAGGCTGGGGCTTCCCTTTTACCGGGAGCGGGCGCCGGAAGAATGGTGGACGCGGGAGCCGGGGACAAAAATGGAGGCCGCGCGGCGTCTGCGCTATGATTTTTTGGGGCGCGTCGCGAAAGCCGCCGACGCTGACCGGATTGCCCTGGGCCATCATGCCGACGACCAGGTGGAAACGGTTTTGTTCCATTTCTTGCGCGGCAGCGGTCTGCGCGGATTGGCGGGCATGCCGATCCGGCGCGGCCCTTACATCCGGCCGCTGCTTACCTTTCGACGGGCCGAATTGGAGGCCTTTCTCCAGGCGGAGCGACAGGAATGGCGTCACGACGCCAGCAATGACTCCACCCTCTACACGCGCAACCGGATCCGCCATGGTCTGATCCCGTTGTTGCATGACTATAATCCACGTTTTGCCGAGGCCATCGGACGCACAAGCCGCCTCTGCGTCGATGACGCCGACTACCTGGACGAGGTGACCAGCCGGGAATTGGCCCGGCTGACGAACGAAGAGGGACTCGATGCCAAAGGTCTGGAAGCGTTGCCCATGGCCATCCGCCGACGTGTTCTGCGCCGCTATATCGAAGCAGGGACGGGGATTCCCGACCTGACGCCCGGCTTTGAAAAAACAGAGGCGATGCTGCAACGACTGACCGAGCGGGGCGGCAAAAGCGGGCCTGTCGACCAGGCCGGCGGACACACCCTTGTCAGTGAAGCCGGCCGGCTTCGCCTCTACAAGGACCTCCCTTGGAAGGCAGACGACGGCTTTTGCCGTCCCTTGCCGGAGCCTGGCGAGCCGGGGCGTTGGCAGTCGGTCGCGGTGCCCGAGGGCGGCGGGAGGATGCGCATCGCCAGATGGAATCGCATCGATGATAGGGACCCACTGGAACCGGGTGAACGTGAAATCTGCCTCAAACCATCCATATCGGCCCTCGGTCCCCTGGTCATCCGCAGTCGGAGACCGGGCGATTGGTTTTACCCCGCTGGAGGGGCGGGGAGAAAGAAAGTCAAAGACTACCTCATCGACCAAAAGGTGCCCCGGAGTATCAGACAGAAGATCCCCTTATTGACAGCAGGAGAGGAGGTACTCTGGATCATCGGATATCGACCCGACCGCCGTTTTCTCTCAACCGCAGCGACAACCCCCATCATCGTGCTTCGTTGGCAAGGCAAAAGTATTTGATTAGGCAGTTCTTCCTGTGCTACAATAGCGGGGAATGGCCGAATTTTTCCAAAAACTCGCTGGCTGATCCAGAACGGGAACGATCATTATCCCGAGCAGGATCGAGACAGTGGGAGGAGGTTACACGTGAGCCGGATCGTCAAAAACCTGGCAATCTACATCCTCATCGTCCTCTTGGCCATATCCGTGTTACGGGTGACCAAGACGCCGGAACCGGCAAAGGAACAGATCAGTTATACGCAGTTTTACCAGTTGCTCGTCAGGGATCAGGTCAAGGAGTTGACCGCCGTTTCCGAGCGGGATCGCACGGAGATCAGCGGCGTGAAGGCCGATGGCACGAAGTTTGCCGCTGTCGGACCGGTGGATATCAAACGCGTCACCGACATCGCCCTTGACAAGCAGATTCCCTTCAACCAGGAACGAGCGCCCGAACCTCCCTGGTGGACGGGGCTCTTCTCGACATTGCTTCCCATCCTGGTCCTGGTCGGTCTCTTCTTCTTCATGATGCAGCAAACCCAGGGCGGCGGCTCTCGGGTGATGCAGTTCGGCAAAAGCCGCGCCAAGTTGCACACCGATGACAAGAAGAAAGTCACCTTTGAGGATGTGGCAGGCGCCGACGAGGTCAAGGAAGAACTCCAGGAAGTCGTCGAGTTCCTGAAGCACCCGAAAAAGTTTGTCGAGTTGGGCGCCAAGATCCCCAAAGGCGTCTTGCTCTTCGGACCTCCCGGAACCGGCAAGACGCTGTTGGCCCGGGCCGTCGCCGGCGAAGCCGGTGTGCCCTTCTTCAGCATCTCCGGCTCGGACTTTGTCGAGATGTTCGTCGGCGTCGGCGCGTCGCGTGTGCGCGACCTCTTCGAACAGGCCAAGAAGAACTCTCCCTGCATCGTCTTCATCGACGAAATCGACGCTGTCGGACGCCAACGCGGCGCCGGCCTGGGCGGCGGTCACGATGAACGCGAACAGACGTTGAACCAGTTGCTCGTCGAGATGGACGGCTTTGCCGCCAACGAAGGCATCATCATCATCGCCGCCACGAACCGTCCTGATATCCTGGACCCGGCGCTCCTCCGCCCCGGCCGTTTCGACCGCCAGATCGTGGTGGATCGGCCCGACATCCGCGGTCGCAAGGAGATCCTCGGCGTCCATGCCAAAGGCAAGCCCCTTGATGAGACGATCGACCTCGATGTGTTGGCCCGCCGGACCCCCGGTTTCACCGGCGCCGATCTGGCCAACATGATCAACGAAGCGGCATTGCTCGCCGCCCGTCGCGGCGTCAGACGGATCAGCATGCATGAGTTGGAAGACGCCATCGAACGGGTTATCGCCGGACCAGAGAAGAAGGCCCGCGTGATCAGCGACTTCGAGAAAAAGCTGGTCAGCTATCATGAGGCAGGCCACGCGCTTGTCGGGGGACTGTTGGAACATACCGACCCCGTCCACAAGATCTCCATCATCCCGCGGGGGCGGGCCGGCGGCTATACCCTGTTGTTGCCGGAAGAGGACCGTCACTACATGACCAAGTCCCACCTGCTCGACCAGGTGACCATGCTCTTGGCCGGACGCGTCGCCGAAGCCTTGGTCCTCAAAGAGATCTCCACCGGTGCGTCGAATGACCTGGAGCGGGCGACCGATCTGGTGCGCAAGATGATCACCGAGTTCGGCATGTCCGACGAATTGGGCCCCCTCACCTTCGGCCACAAGCAGGAAGCTGTATTCCTCGGCCGTGATCTGGCCCGCGACCGCAATTACTCGGAAGCGGTGGCCTTCTCTATCGACAAGGAGGCGCGCCGGATCATCGAGGAATCCTACGAGAAGGCCAAGAAGCTCCTGGAAGAGAACATGAGCAAGCTCCACCTGATCGCCCAGACGCTCATGGACAAGGAGACTATCGAGGCCTCTGAGTTCACCGAACTGCTGGAAAAAGTCTCTTAGTTTCCTTACCGGTTCCTTAATTGAAGGGTTTCCTGGCCCGTACACCGGGGGCCGGGGCGTTGCCTCAGCTCCCGGTTTTATTATGACGGGAAGATCAAGAATCTTGTGAAAAAGGGGTACAAGCAGAAATGGAACGCACCTATCTCATGATCAAACCTGACGGCGTTCAGCGCGGTCTCGTCGGGGAAATCATCAGCCGCTTTGAGAAAAAAGGCTTCAAGCTTGTCGGCATGAAGTTTCTCCGCCTGACCAGGGAGATGGCCGAAAAGCACTATGCCGAGCATGTGGGCAAGCCCTTTTTCGCGGGTCTTGTCGACTACATCATCTCCGGTCCTGTTGTGGCCATGTGCTGGGAAGGGAAAGAAGTTGTCTCCGTTTCGCGGGAGATGATGGGCGCCACCAATCCTGCCAAGGCTGCGCCGGGGACCATCCGCGGCGCCTATGCCGTCGATATCGGCCGCAACATCATCCACGGATCGGACTCTCCCGCCTCTGCCGAGCGGGAACTGTCCATCTACTTCGAGAGCGCTGAACTGGTCGAGTGGGACCGGACGGTGCAAGGCTGGATTACAGAGTAATAAAGACTGCCAACCGAGAAACCGAGGACCGGCGCGACGCGCCGGTTTTTATCTTTGTGCCGCATCTCTTGTGCAACCAGAGCGCGGTCATGAAAGCACCATCGTTCTACAAGCCCTCCGAGCAATGGATGGCCTTGGTTAGTGTTTATGGAACAAGCAGGAATCTGCGAGGGACGGGCCGAATAACATATAGATATCCCGGAATCATAATTTGTTAAGCCATAAGAAAAACCTTTACAAATCCCGCACGTTCCTTATACTTTTAAATACCATGATATTTATCACAAAACGACATACGATGTCACGAATCCGCTCCGTTCTCAGCATCCTTCGAGCACGCAAAAAAGTATAAAGAAGCAAAATCGAGGAGCGACTTCATGAATCGATACTATCGCATCTGGCGGATCACCAGCATGTTTGTTCTCTTTTTCATCCAGTTCTGGTGGCTCAAGCGCCGGGAAGGCCGCTTGGACAGGGAAGAAAGGGAAAAGCGGTGGTCATCCCTTTACCATCGGATGGGAACCCGCTTCTGCAAAACGGCGACCGAACTGGGAGGACTGCTGATCAAGGCGGGCCAGTTCTTCGCCACCCGTGTGGACGTACTCCCCGTCGAGGTGACGAGCGAACTCTCCCAACTGCAGGATGCCGTTCCCCCAGCGCCCTATGAGCACATCGAAAAGACCATCCGCGAGGACCTGGGGCAACCGGCGGAGGCGCTCTTTTCTCAAATTGATTCGGCGCCTTTGGCGGCGGCGTCCCTAGGACAGGTTCACCGGGCCGTACTCCCGACGGGTGAACAAGTGGCCGTCAAGGTGTTGCGGCCCCGGATCCATGAGATCATCCAGGCTGACTTTGAAGCCATCCAGTTGACCATGCTTCTGGCCAAGGTCTTTACGGACATAAACAGCCAGATGGATATGGATGCCATCTACCGGGAGATGCAGCAAACCTTCTCCGACGAACTCGATTATCGGTTGGAGGCCTCTCACGCGGAACGATTCCGCAAAAATCTTTCCGTCTTTGAGAACGTGTACATACCGAAGATCCATAGCAAGTACTCCACCCGCCGCATCTTGACCATGGAATTCATCGATGGGCGCAAGGTGGACGATTATGCCTTTCTCGAAGCGAACGGCATCGACCGCAAGGAGATGGGCCATCGCCTCATCCGCCTCTTTTTGCACATGATCGTCAATGACGGCTTCTTCCACGCCGACCCGCACCAGGGCAACCTCTATGTGAAAGCCGACGGCACCCTGGTTGTACTTGACTTCGGCATGGTCGGGGAAATCACCCCGCTGACCAAAGAAAATCTGAAGAACCTGCTCTTTTCCGTTGTCGAGCGAGACAGCGAAAAGATGGTGGAAGCCATGGGCAACCTGGGCTTCCTGCGTCCCACGGCCAACCGCAACCTGGTGCGGCGAGCGATGGAGTTCTTCCTAGAGCACCACTCGCCGGAACAGATGAAGGAGATGGAACGGACCAAGAACCTCGGTCCCCTTGGTTCGGAGATCCGCGAGTTCATCTATGACCAGCCGATGCAGATCCCAGCCCACATGATCTTCTTGGGTCGAGCCGTGCTCACCGTCACCGGTGTCGCCTTCGGTCTTGATCGGGAGATGGACGCCGAAGTGGCGGCGCCCTACATCAAAAAGCTGATGGACGACACTGATGGCGGCCTCGCCAAGATGCTGCTGAACCGGGTGAAGGGATACGGCGCTACGCTGATCGGCCTGCCGACGCTGATGCACCGGACGTTAAAAAAAGCCGATCTGGGCGACCTGCATGTGAAGGTCAGCAATCTGGGCGACATTCAGCGGGGCGTCATGTTCCAGAGCCGCCTGGCCAACCGCATTGTCCTTGCTATCCTGACCTCGACTTCCTTGATCTGCGCCACCATCTTCTATACACAGCACTTTTTTGTCGAGGCGGAGGCAGCAGCCCTGATCGGCGCGTTGTTCGGGTCGATCCTGCTCTGGTCCTCTCGCCAGAAACCCCGCGATTCCAGCCAGCCCTTGAACCGCTACGGTCCTTTCTAAGCGGTGAATTTCATTTTATATATCCGCGCGATTACCGCAGCGGCAGTACCACACAATGTCCTCTAGCAACCCTGACAGAAGTGAAGGAGGTGAGCGCTACAATGGTGGAGGCGCAAAACCTGAGCGGTTGTGAACAGAAAAAAACCCTCGGCGCCTGGGAATTCTCCATCAAAGAGACGGAAGACGGATTCACGATCAACATCAAGGGCGACAAGGAACGACTGCGGGCGAAGCGGGAGGCCATAGAAGCCTTCAAAGAGTTTCAACGCAAAGCAAAGAAAGCCGGTTTTCATCATCCTATTTTTCATTTTTTCAGCCATCTTGACCGGGAATAAGCCCGGCTGATACCAATCATTCTTGCTATCATACCGATAAGGAGCCGCGCCTTGTGCGATGCTCCTTATTTCATTTCCTGCCGAAGGAGGTCGTAGGGTGAACATCTTGGTGACGGGAGGAACCGGTTTTGTCGGCGGCGCCCTCGTGGAGCACCTGATCAAGAGCGGCCATCAAGTGTCTCTGTTGTCACGGAGGAAGGGAAAAGACCGGCGAATCCGCTGGTTTCCGCTGCAGGATGGCCGATTTCCGGCAGAATCCTTGGAGGGTGTGGAAATAGTCGTCAACCTGGCTGGGGAAAATATTGGCGGCAGCCGCTGGACGGAAGCGGCGAAAAGGCGCATCCTCGATAGCCGGGTGAGCCTGACGAGCCAGCTCGTGTCCGCTTGCCGGAAACGGCGCGAACAGTGTGACAACATGCCCAGACTGTTGATCAACGCCTCCGCGGTGGGCTATTATGGAACCGGCGAAGAGACCATCTTCACGGAAGAGGATGGACCGGGCTGCGGTTTTTTGGCTGATGTCTGTCGCCGGTGGGAAGCCGCAGCGGAGGAAGCTTCCCCGTTCGGGATCCGCGTGATCCGGTTGCGCCTGGGCGTCGTTTTAGGTCCTGACGGGGGGATGCTGGCGAAAATGGACAGACCCTTTCGCTTCGGCCTGGGCGGTGTGGTCGGATCGGGACGCCAGTGGATCTCCTGGGTCCATCGCGACGATGTGCTCGGCGTGATCGATCAGGCGATCGAGGATGAAGCCATGACCGGCGCTTACAACCTCTGCAGCTTCAACCCAGTGACGATGGCGGAACTCTGCCATGCCCTGGCGGGGCGTTTGGGGGGACGAGCCTGGGCGACCGTGCCCGCTTTTGCGCTCCGGCTGGCCTTCGGTGATATGGCCGATGAGATGCTTTTAAGCGGCCAGCGCGTATTGCCGAAGCGGCTCAGCGAAGCGGGCTATCGTTTCCGGCATTCGCGCCTTGAGGAGGCGTTGACGGCGATTTACCGGTAGGCGCTTGTCCATCAGGCATACCTGTCGATTCATGTGTACAGACTCTCAAAATTTGCCTTTCCGTCGAATCTTAGTGGTAAACCGGGGTGTATTGGCTCCGCTCGCTAAGGGCTCCGCGGCTGTTCGCTTGGTTGCTGCGCGGGCGCGCCAAACCTCTGGGCTTTTCAGCATGTCTATGGCGCGCTTTTCCGCTTCGCAACCTGCGCTCTCGACGCCGCTCCGCCCAAACCGCTCGCTCCGCCAATACACCCAGGGTTTACCGTTTGCGTTGCATTGCTAACGGAGCTTATCTTGAGCATGCGTAATGCTTCCGGAGAGTACCTTTATCGCTGACACTCCATAAGCGTGCGAGCAATGTAAATCATCTTCACAGAAGGACACTACAGTAAGGAGGCATCATTATGGATAACATTACAGTCGGACTCAAAGGCTTCAAAGAGGAAAAGGTCACAGCCGACAATACGGCGATCAAGTACGGCTCCGGCGGTGTCGAAGTGTACGCCACGCCAGCCATGATCGGTCTGATGGAAGGAGCGGCTCTGGCTGCTGTCGACCCGCTTCTGCCGGAAGGGATGGCGACGGTGGGCACCTATATCGCGGCCAGCCATCTGGCGGCGACGCCGGTGGGGATGACGGTGCGCTGTGAGGCGGAATTGACCGAGGTGGACGGAAAAAAGCTGGTTTTCAAGGTCGTCGCCTTTGATGAAGCGGAAAAGATCGGCGAAGGCGTTCACCACCGGTTTGTCATCCAGACGGAACGCTTCCTGGCCAAACAGGCTGCAAAGAAAAAAGGTTGAGCGTTGCCGACGACCTGACAAAGCCGCAATCACCGTCGCATGGAAGGAAAACCAGCCCTGTTGCCGAAAATAAATGGGACGATCAACAGTGTAGGAGGGGCCTCCCTTGAAGACAGACATTGAAATCGCGCAGGAGGCGACGCTGCAGCCGATCATGGATGTGGCGCGCAGCCTCGGCATCCCGGAAAACGAAGTGGAACTGTACGGCAATTACAAGGCCAAGATCTCCCTGAAAGCCTTCGACCGGCTGAAAGAACGCCGGGAGGGGAAACTGATCCTCGTCACCGCCATCAACCCGACACCTGCCGGTGAAGGGAAGACGACGACGACGGTCGGCCTTGGCGACGCCTTGCACCGAATCGGGAAAAAGGTGGTCATCGCCCTGCGGGAGCCCTCCCTGGGACCCAGTTTCGGCGTCAAGGGCGGCGCTGCTGGCGGTGGTTACGCCCAGATCGTGCCCATGGAAGACATTAACCTTCACTTCACCGGTGATTTCCATGCCATCACATCGGCCCACAACCTGCTGGCGGCCATGCTGGACAACAGCCTTCAGCAGGGCAATCCCTTGAACATCGATCCGCGGCAGGTCGTCTTCCGCCGTGTGCTCGACCTGAACGACCGGGCGCTGCGCAAGGTGATCGTCGGTCTGGGCGGGCGCACCGACGGCATCCCTCGCGAATCCGGCTTTGACATCACCGTCGCTTCGGAGATCATGGCCATCCTCTGCCTGTCCAAGGACCTGATGGACCTGAAGGCGCGTTGCGCCAAGATCGTCGTCGCCTACACCTATGACGGCAAGCCGGTCACCGCCGCCGATCTGGAGGCCCAGGGATCGATGGCCGTCCTGCTCAAAGACGCCATCAAGCCGAACCTCGTCCAGACCCTGGAGCATACGCCGGCCTTCGTCCACGGCGGTCCTTTCGCGAACATCGCCCACGGCTGCAACTCCGTGACGGCGACCCAACTGGCCCTCAAACTGGGCGACTACTGTGTCACCGAAGCCGGTTTCGGCGCCGACCTGGGGGCGGAGAAGTTTTTCAACCTCAAGTGCCGCTTCGCCGGTCTGAAGCCGGACTGCACCGTCATCGTCGCCACCGTCCGGGCGCTCAAGTCCCACGGCGGCGTCGCCAAAGCCGACTTGAACCGGGAGAACCTGGAGGCCCTCGCCAAGGGCTTCGGCAACCTGGAGAAACATATCGAAAACGTCGCCAAATTCGGCGTGCCGGCTGTTGTGGCCATCAACGCCTTCCCGACCGACACCAAGGCGGAATTGGATTATGTCTACGAACGCTGCCGCGAGATGGGCATCGATGTGGCCTTGTCTGAGGTGTGGGCCAAGGGCGGTGAGGGCGGCCGCGAACTAGCCGAAAAAGTCGTCGCGGCCATCGAGACGAAACCCTCCCACTTCAGCGTCCTCTACGACAGCGGCCTGCCGATCAAGGAAAAGATCGCCGCTATCGTCCGCGAGGTCTACGGCGGCGACGCCGTGGCCTACACGGCGGAGGCGGAGAAACACATCAAAACCTTTACCGACCTGGGCTATGGCGCTCTGCCGGTCTGCATGGCAAAGACCCAGTACTCCCTTTCCGACGACATGACCAAGATCGGCCGGCCGGAAGGCTTCACGGTCACCGTCCGCGAGGTGCGCCTCTCGGCAGGGGCCGGCTTCCTCGTCGTCATCACCGGCGCGATCATGACCATGCCGGGGCTTCCGAAGCGTCCAGCGGCCTGTTCCATCGACATCGACGAAAACGGGCGGATCGTGGGCCTCTTCTAAGCCTGTGAGGTTATTTCCAAAAAAGCGTACGATTTTCCGATGCGCACACCGCTCATCCCCGGGGAACATCCGGGGATGCTTGCTTTCCGCCGGTTCACGTTCACCGGATAAAACGTTCTGGAGGGAACTCTGCTGGAACGCGTGCAACAAATCCTCGATCATCCACGCTTCATCGACTGCCTTTCTCGCAATGAGGAAAAAGAAGCGAGCCGGCGCTTCTGCCGCCATGACATGACCCACCTGCTGGATGTGGCCCGCATCGCCTATATCCTCGCCCTGGAGAAACCAGCGGCCTTTGACGCCTTTGCCCGCGCTATCGGCCATCCCGAACGGGGGCAAGCGGCCAAGGAGGTCGTCTACGGGGCCGCGCTCCTGCACGACATGGGCAAGTGGAAACAGTATGAAGACGGCGAGGACCACGCCGAAGTGGGGGCGCGCCTCTGCCTGGGTGTGCTCGGCGAATGCGGCTACAGCCAGAGCGAGATCGACGTCATCGCCGAGGCCATCGTCAACCACCGCAAAAAAGGGAAAAACCGCAGTGACAGCTTCCTGGGCAGCATTTTGGCCCAGGCCGATGTCCATTCGCGACTCTGCTGCCGCTGTGGCGGCAAGTCGGACTGCCGCTGGCGGCTCAAGCAGGAGCGTCTAGAATACTAGGGGGAGGAGTCGCCATCAAGACGGTACAGATCATTGAAGTCCACGACAGGGAAGACCTGTGGCGGCTGATCGACAGCATCGGCTGCGATCCCGCCGGCACGGCCATCATGGCCGAAAAAGGGGTTCATCGCATCCTCCGTGTCAACGGCGTTCCGGCCAAGGCAGCCAACCTGCTCAAGCAGGAGTTGCTCGCCCGTGGCGGCGACTGCGCCGTCCGGCGGCAAACCTGTGTCCTGACCGTCGAGGAGACAGACTGCATCCTCATGGGCACGGAACGGCAATACCGCGACCTCTGTCGCAAGCTGCGCATGCAGCCCTTCGGACTAAAGGGGCTCGCTGACCGGATCGAGGGCGCCCTTCGGCGATACGACAGACAGGATCCCCATCGCCTCGACTGCCGGGGAAAAAGGCTAGTCGTCGGTGAAAGGACCCTGGTCATGGGCATCCTCAACCTGACGCCCGATAGCTTTTCCGACGGCGGTTCCTACCCGGAGATTCGCGACGCCCTGCGGCGGATGGAGGCGATGGTGGCGGAAGGAGCCGATATCATCGATGTGGGCGCTGAATCGACGCGACCCGGCGCCATGGCGCTGACAGCGGAAGAAGAGATGGAACGGCTGATGCCCTTTTTGCGCGAGATCATCCCGAACTGCCCTGTGCCCGTCTCCGTCGACACCTACAAAGCGGCGACGGCGCGGCAGGCGCTGGAAGCGGGCGCCCACATCATCAACGACATCTGGGGTTTGCAGTTTGACCCGGACATGGCCGCCGTCGCCGCCGAATACGGTGCGCCCGTTGTGGTGATGCACAACCGCCGCGATACAGACTATGTCGATTTGATGGGCGAGATCGTCGCCTTCTTGGAAGAGAGCGTTCATATTGCCGAAACAGCGGGGATCCCGCCGGAGGCGATCATCGTCGATCCAGGCATCGGCTTCGGCAAAACCTACGATCAGAACCTCGATGTGATGAACCGGCTCGGGGAACTGCGGGTGCTCGGCAAAAGGATCCTGCTCGGCACGTCGCGCAAGTCCCTCATCGCCCGCACCCTTGATCTGCCGCCCCATGACCGAGTCGAGGGGACCTTAGCCACGACTGCTCTCGGCATCGCTAAGGGGGTTGACATCATCCGGGTCCATGACGTGCGGGCCAACGTGCGGGCAGCCCGCATGGCCGACGCCATGGTCCGTCGATGACAGATACGTCATCGAAAGGTCGATAGATCAATGAAAGGGTAGGTGAACGACGATGGGTCGGATAGGTCGGATGGGTCAGATGGACCGCATCCTGCTTAAGGGCATGTCCTTTTACGGCTACCATGGCGCCTTGCCGGAGGAGCAGGTGTTGGGGCAGCCCTTTACGGTGGATCTGGAACTGGAGGTCGACCTGCGCCAGGCCGGCAAGAGCGACGCCGTGGAAGACTCAGTCCACTACGGCGAGGTCTACAACCGGGTGCGCGCGATCCTGGAGGGAACGCCCAAGGCGACGATCGAGGCGGTCGCCGAGGCCGTCGTCGTCGCCGTCTACCGAGATTTTCCCGCCGTCCAGGGCCTGAAGGTTCGTGTCGAGAAACCGAAAGCGCCGGTGCCGGGCCTCTTTCAGTCCATGGCGGTTGAGTTGAACCGGCCGGCGCCGGCCCGCTGTTTCATCGGATTGGGCAGCAACATGGGCGACCGGACGGCGAACCTGACCGAGGCCTTGCGCCGGCTCCAGCGAACGCCCGGCGTGGCTGTCATCGACCACTCCTCCTGGTACGCCACAAAACCGGTTGGTGTCGTCGACCAGGATGATTTTCTCAACGGCGTTGCCGCTCTGCTCTCCTGGTTGTCGCCACAGGAACTCCTGGCGCTGTTGTTAGAGACAGAACAGGCCATGGGGCGGGTGCGCCTCATGAAATGGGGACCTCGACTGATCGACCTCGACCTGCTCCTCTATGACGACGCCGTGATTGAAGAGGAGAATTTGACGGTTCCCCATCCTTTTATGGCCGAACGGGGCTTCGTGCTTGTCCCATTGGCCGAGATCGCCCCTGAACACCGCCATCCCGGCGGAGAGATGACAAGGCAACTTTTGGAACAACTGCCCTGCAGTGCAGATGTGGTATTGCATGTCCCGAAGGGCTCCATTACAATATAAGTTGTCCACCTCCGGGTTTGTCCGGAGGGACTGTATTCCCCCTGAGGGAAGCGGTACCCTTCCGCACTGATCGCGCGCCCGGGAACGGTTGACTGACAATGAACGAAAACACCGCTTGAAACCGCTTGGAGCCCCCGGGGACCGAGACGGCGCTGGGTAAACGGAATAGGTCTGGATTGTTTTGGATAAACCAGGACCTTCTTCCCGCACCGTGTCCGGACGGGCATTCGTGGCGGGGAGGAGGTATTTATTTTTTTATGCGTCTGATCGAGAGCATCCGCGAGATGACCGCCTGGTCAAAAGAACAGGTCCGGGAGGGCCGCACCGTCGGTTTTGTGCCCACCATGGGCTACCTGCACGAAGGACACCTTACCTTGATGCGGCGGGCGCGCGAGGCCTGTGACCGCGTCGTCGTCAGCATCTTCGTCAACCCCTTGCAGTTCGGCGCCGGGGAAGACTATGAGGAGTACCCTCGCGATCTGACACGGGACAGCCGGCTGGCCGAGTCGGCAGGCGTTGACGTGCTCTTCGCCCCCGCTGTGCGGGAGATGTATCCCAAGGGCTACCACACCTTCGTCGACGTGGAGCGCCTGACCGAAGGCCTCTGCGGCGCCTCCCGGCCGGGTCATTTCCGGGGTGTTACCACCGTTGTCTGCAAACTCTTCAACATCGTCCGCCCTGACGTGGCCTACTTCGGTCAGAAGGATGCCCAGCAGTTGGCCATCATCCGCCGGATGACAGAAGACCTGAACCTTCCTGTCTCCGTCGTCGGCGTTCCCATCGTCCGCGAGGCGGACGGCCTGGCCATGTCCTCCCGCAACGTCTACCTGTCGCCGGAGGAGCGACAGGCCGCCCTGGTCCTCTCGAAGGCGCTGGCGCGCGCCCGGGACCTCGTCGAAAGCGGTGAGCGGGACGCAGCGCGGCTGCGCCAGACCATCACCGAGACGATCACAGCGGAGCCGCTGGCCGCGATCGACTATGTCTCTATCGTGGACAACCGGTTTATCCAGCCTGTCGATACCCTGGCGGGCGATTGTCTCATCGCCCTGGCTGTGCGCATCGGCAAAACGCGGCTCATCGACAACATGGTTGTGGAGGTGTAACAAATGAACCGGATCATGCATAAATCGAAAATCCACCGGGCCACTGTCACGGAGGCCAACCTCAACTATGTGGGGTCCATCACCATCGATGAGGACCTGATGGACGCCGCCGATGTCTTGGAGAATGAAAAGATCCAGGTCGTGAATAATAACAACGGCGCCCGTTTCGAGACCTATGTGATCCCCGGCCCGCGCGGTTCCGGCGTGATCTGCCTCAACGGCGCCGCCGCCCGCCTCGTCCAGCCGGGCGACAAGGTCATCCTGATCACCTACGGCATCTACTCCGACGAGGAAGCGCGCAAGCACCGCCCGACGGTGATCTTTTTAGACGACCAGAACCGTATCATCGCCGACGCCCGCCGGGAGAAGGCCGGAGAGACGGCGCCGACCAAGGAAGCGTAGGCGAACGGTTTGTCTGAACCTGAACCCTAGCGATTGTATACATGTCACTTGGTTGACAATGAAAAGTCCTCTGGGCTAGAATAAAGCATACCTTTGCCTGTCTGGTTGACAGACCGGAGAACCGAAAGGGGTAGTCCCTTGAGTCCTCGCGCGATGGATCCGGAGACGGTCGCGGCGATGTCCGACACCGTCGCGAAACTGAAAAAAGAGCGGAATGCCGTTATTCTCGCCCACGTCTACCAGCGCCCCGAGGTGCAGGATGTGGCCGATTTTGTCGGCGACTCCTTGCAGTTGGCCCAGCAGGCCGCCAAGACCGACGCCGACGTGATCGTCTTCTGCGGCGTTCACTTTATGGCCGAAAGCGCCGCCATCCTCTCGCCGGACAAGATCGTCCTGTTGCCGGAGGAGAACGCCGGCTGCCCCATGGCCGATATGGTCACCGCTGACGCGCTGCGCAAGCGCAAGGCCGAGATCCCCGGCGTCCAGGTGGTCGCCTATGTGAACACATCGGCCGCCGTCAAGGCGGAATGCGATATCTGTTGCACCTCGGCCAACGCCCTTAAGGTGGTCTCCGCCCTGCCTGAAGACCGGCCGATCCTCTTCGTGCCGGACCGCAACCTCGGCGACTGGATCACGAAGCAGACAGGGCGCGAGATGCACCTCTGGGAAGGCTACTGCAACACCCATGATCGCCTTAGCGTCGACGATATCGAGCGGGCCAAGGCCGCCCATCCCGACGCCGAGGTGCTCGTACATCCCGAATGCCAGCCTGAAGTGGTGGCCAAAGCCGATTTTGTGGCCTCCACGACCGGGTTGATCCGCTACGCCCTCGAATCGTCGCGAAAATCCTTCATCATCGCCACCGAAGAGGGTGTACTGCACCCGCTGCGCAAACAAGCGCCCGAGAAGGACTTTCACCTGGCCGCCCGGACCCTGATCTGCCCCAACATGAAGTCGACCAGCCTGGAAAAAGTGGTCTGGTCGCTCCAAGAGATGCGGCCGCGCATCACCGTCGATCCCGTCATCCGGGAGAAGGCGTTGCAGAGCCTGGAGCGCATGCTGGCCATCGTCTGACGCAATAGGAAAAGACATGCAAAAGGCAGCTGCCGGCGCGATGCCGGCGGCTGTTTTTCCATCGTAAGGGGGCCTGTGTAGTGTTCCGGCGTTACCTTGTGCCTTTCGAGCCAGACCAACTGCCTGAACGGGAAACGGACTTTTTGATCGTCGGCAGCGGCATCGCCGGCCTGTATACGGCGCTGCAAGCGGTGGCCTACGGGCGGGTGTCCCTGCTGACCAAACGCAAGGTGGAGGACTCCAACACAGGACAAGCCCAGGGTGGGATCGCCGCCGCCCTGGACCGTGGCGATTCGCCGTCGCTGCACCTGCAGGACACCCTCAAGGCCGGCGCCGGCCTCAATGACGTGACGGCTGTCGAGGTGCTCGTCAGCGAGGGACCGACCCGCGTCGAAGAACTGATCCGGATGGGCACCCAGTTCGATACGATCGAAGGCGAACTGGCCTTGACCCGGGAGGGCGCCCACTCGCGCCGCCGCATCCTCCATGCCAGCGGCGACGCCACCGGCGAGGAGATCCGCCGCAGCCTCTGGGAACAGTGCCGGCAACATGAGCAGATCGAACTCTTCGAAAACACCCAAGTGATCGATGTGCTGCGCGACAAGGCGGGCCACTGCGCCGGGTTGCTCGTTTGGAACGCCGACCTGGGCTTACATATCCACCGGGCCAAGCTCACCGTCCTGGCCACAGGCGGCAACGGGCAGTTGTACAAGCTCTCGACGAACCCCGAGGTGACGACCGGCGACGGTATCGCCGCCGCCTTCCGGGCAGGCGCATCGGTCATGGATCTGGAATTCGTCCAGTTTCACCCCACCGCCCTCACCTTGGAAGGCCGACCGCCCTTTTTGATCTCCGAAGCGGTACGCGGAGAAGGGGGAAAGCTGCGCAACAGCCAGGGCGAGCGGTTTATGCCCCGCTACCACGAGTTGGCTGAACTGGCGCCGCGCGATGTGGTCGCTCTCGCCATCTGGAAGGAGATGGCCGAAACGGGCGCTCCCTCGGTCTTTCTCGATGTGTCCCACATGAGCGAGGAGGAGTTTTCCGGCCGCTTTCCTTGGATCTTCCGCACCTGCCGCAGCTATGGCATCGCTGTTCCCGAAGCGCCGATCCCCGTCGCGCCGGCGGCCCATTACCTGATGGGCGGCGTGCGCACCGATCTCTGGGGGGGGACGGACATCCCCCGCCTCTATGTCTGTGGAGAGGCCGCCTGCAACGGCGTCCACGGCGCTAACCGACTCGCTTCGAACTCTTTGCTGGAAGGCTTGGTCTTCGGCGCGCGTATCATCGAGGGCGGTCTGCGCTGGCTCGAATCATCGCCCCAGCGGGAAATCGATCACGGGCCTTGGGGGAAACAGTCCCTCTTTGACCGGCTGCCCGATGGGGAGAACCCTCGGGCCGCTGACAGGGTGGCCTACTCGGTGCAGCAGATCATGTGGGAAAAAGTCGGACTCTGGCGTTCGGCAGAGAGTCTGACCGAGGCTTTGGCCGATCTCGGCAGCATCGATGAGCGGGAGGCGGTTCGGGGGACGGTGACGCGGGCCATGGAAGCGGCCAACATGCATCTGTTGGGCCGTCTGACCGCCCGGGCGGCATTGCTGCGCAATGAGAGCCGCGGCGGCCACTACCGCGTCGATTACCCTGAACGCTGTGACACCTGGCTGCGCCACATCCTGCTGTCCTGCTAGAGAGAGGTTTGGCGCCGGTCCCAAATGGAGAGAGTGGTAAGAGAACGGTAGAACGGCCCAAATGAACGACGACGACCATGAATGACGACTATGAACGATGACTATGAACGATGACTATGAACGATGAATTAAAGCGTGAAAGCGTTGAGGGAGGCGCCACTGTGGAACTCTTTGAACCCGAAGTCAGGGATACAGTCCTTCGGGCTTTGCGGGAGGACATCGGCCAAGGCGATCTGACAACGATGAGTTTGGTGCCCGCCGATGCCCAGACCCGGGGCATCATCCACGCCAAGGAGGCCGGCGTCATTGCCGGCATGCCGGTGGCCCGGATCGTCTTCGAGACGGTCGATCCCGGCCTTAGCTTTGAAGCCAAAGTAAAAGACGGGGAGCGCGTCGAAAGGGGGACCGTGCTTGCCGAAGTTCAGGGTAGCGCCCGGTCGATCCTGATCGGCGAGCGTCTGGCCCTTAACTTCCTCCAGCGCCTTTCCGGGATCGCCACCAAGACGGCCCGTTGCGTCGAACTGGTGACCTACTACCAGGCGCGCATCGTCGACACGCGCAAGACGACGCCGGGCCTGCGGATGCTGGAAAAATACGCCGTCCGCATGGGCGGCGGCAAGAACCACCGCTTCGGGCTCTTTGACGGCGTGTTGATCAAGGACAACCACATCCGCGTCGCTGGGGGCATCCACCAAGCTGTCAGCCAGGCGCGCCAGGCCGTCCCCCACACCGTCAAGATCGAGGTGGAGGTGGAAGACCTGGCCGGCGTCGCCGAGGCGCTGGAGGCAAACGCCGATATCATCATGCTCGACAACATGGTCCCGGAGTTGATGAAAGAGGCGGTGCGCATGATCGGCGGCCGCGCCCTCGTCGAGGCCTCGGGCGGCGTCTCGGAAGAGACGCTGGTGGAGATCGCCAAGACAGGCGTGCACCTCATCTCCATGGGCGCCCTGACCCACAGTGTGAAAGCGCTTGACATCAGCCTTGATGTGGAAGCGATCAAGCGGGGGAGAGACGATGTCTCGTAAAGCGATCCTGGAGGCCCTTTCGACGGCCGAAGGCTTCCTCTCCGGTGAAGACTTGAGCCGGCGCCTCGGCATCAGCCGGTCGGCCATCTGGAAACATATCGTAGCCCTCCGGCAGGAGGGCTACGCCATTGACGCCCATACACGCCTCGGCTATAAGCTGCGCAGCCGGAGCGCCTACCTGCTGCCGGAAGAGGTGGAGCCGCTCCTGGAGACGAAGCGCTTCGGCCGCGACTACCACTTTTATGCGAGCCTGCCGTCGACCAACCGCACCGCCAAGGAACTGGCCCGCCAGGGTGCGCCCGAAGGGACCGTCGTCCTTGCCGAGGAACAGACAGAGGGGCGGGGACGCCTCGGCCGCGGGTGGTACTCCCCGCCCGGGCTCGGTGTCTACTTTACGGTGATCCTGCGGCCGGCCGTCCCACTCAGCCTGGCGCCCCAGGTGACCCTGCTGGCCTCCGTGGCTGTTTGCAAAGCCCTGGAAACAGTGGCCGGCGTGCAGCCGCAGATCAAGTGGCCCAACGACGTCTTGTTAAATGGGAAAAAGTTTTGCGGCACCCTGACGGAATTGAACGCTGAGATGGAAGCCGTCAACTATCTCGTTGTCGGCACCGGCATCAATGTCAACCAAGGCCCTGACGATTTTCCCGGCGAAGTGGCGAATGTGGCTACCTCTGTCCATGCGACGACTGGTGAGAAAGTGGACCGGGCGCGTCTCCTGGCTGCGCTGCTCCGCTCCTTTGAGGCAGACTATGACCACTGGCTGACATCCGGTTTTGACCGTTTGCGCGTTGAGTGGTTGGAGCGGGCCGCCGGCATGGGGAAGACAGTGCGCGTCATCGCCGGCCAGCAGGAATGGGTCGGCAAGGCCGAAGGCATTGACAGCGACGGCGCATTGCTCGTGCGGGAGAGCGGCGGCGAACTGCGGCGGCTGATCAGCGGCGAAGTCAGCCTGCGGCCGGAAGGGGGACAGGGTTATGATTTTGGCCGTTGATGTGGGCAACACCCATATCATCCTCGGCGTCTATGAACTGGAACCCCAGCCGGAACTGCGCATCCACTGGAAGCTGTCGACAGACCGCAACCGCACCGCCGATGAATACGCCATTCTGATCCGCAACCTCTTCCGCTTCGACAACATCGATCCGGGGCGCATCGAGGCCATCGTCATCGCCTCCGTCGTTCCGCCCTTGATGCCGACGCTGGAGCGGATGAGCCGCAGCTACTTCGGCCTCCAACCGATCATCGTGGGGCCGGGCCTCCGCACGGGATTGCCCATCGCCATGGAAAATCCGAAGGAACTGGGCGCCGACCGGGTGGTTAACGCCGTCGCCGCCTTTGAGCGCTACGGCGGCCCGGTCATCGTCGTCGATTTCGGCACGGCCACCACCTTTGACGTCATCTCTGAAAAAGGGGAGTACCTGGGCGGGGCCATCGCCCCCGGCGTAGCCGTCTCGACAGAGGCGCTTTTCGCCCGAGCGGCCAAGCTCCCCCGCATCGAACTGGTCAAGCCGCAGCGGGTGGTCGCTAAAAACACCATCACCGGCATGCAGTCGGGCATCATCTTTGGCTTTGCCGGCCAGGTGGACGGCATCGTCACCAGGATGAAGGCGGAACTGGGCGACCATACCCGCATCATCGCCACGGGAGAGACAGCCGATCTGATCGCCCCGGAGACGGCCACGGTGGACATGATCGACCCGCTGCTGACCCTGGAGGGTCTACGGATCATCTACCAGCGCTCACGGACGGCGCTGAAATCGTAGAGAACCGTCCAAGGCGGTCAAGCCCCGCCGAGTGGTTCATTCACCTGCTGAAGACAGGCAATCCCCTGACGGAACTGCAATCCACCGCCGGGAACGGCGCATCCATGTGGCATGAACACGACTGGGCAAAATGGAACGCAACCGGCGCTCAGTCAATCGGAGGAACTGCGTTGCCGAACCATCCTGTCATTGATATAACCCCTGGCGCGACCCATCCGGATCAGGCGGCAGCCCTCCGGGAGGCCGTGAAAACGAAGGGTCTTGCGCCGCTGCGCATCGGCCCCTGGTCTGTTTTCCCGCCTTTTGTGGCGGCGCCCATGGCCGGTGTCACCGACAAACCCTTCCGGGCGGTTTTAAAGGATCATCGCTGTCCCCTCGTCTATACGGAGATGATCTCCGACAAGGCCCTCACCTACGCCAACCGCAACACGATGGAACTGTTGGATATCACCGGCGAGCCACGCCCGATCGCCGTTCAAATCTTCGGCTCCGAGCCGGCGGTGATGGCCGAGGCGGCCCGCATCGTCGAGGCCGCCGGCGCCTCGCTCATCGACATCAACATGGGCTGCCCAGCGCCCAAGATCGTCCGCAACGGGGAAGGCTCCTGCCTGCTGAAGACGCCCGATCTGGCCGTCGAAATCGCCGAGTCCGTCGTCCGGGCCGTCCAGGTCCCCGTCACCGTAAAGATGCGGATCGGCTGGTCGTCTGGGCGCATCGTCGCTCCGGAACTGGCCCCCCGCCTCGAAGCCGTTGGCGTCCAGGCATTGACGGTCCACGGACGGACGCGGGAGATGTTCTACTCGGGCCAGGCTGACTGGTCCGTCATCGCCGAAACGGTCGGCCGTGTGTCCATCCCGGTCATTGGCAACGGCGATGTCTGGGAACCGGACGACGCCTTGCGCATGCTCGTCGAAACAGGCTGCGCCGCCGTCATGATCGGCCGCGGCTGCATGGGCAACCCCTGGATTTTCTCCCGGCTGGTCCGCTGGGCCGAGACGGGCGAGATGCCGCCGCCCCCGTCGCCGGAAGAACGGATCAACCAGGCCCTCCTTCATCTGGAACACATCGTCGCCCTCAAAGGCGAGGACCGGGGCGTCCGGGAGATGCGGGGCCATCTCAGTTGGTACCTGAAAGGGATCCGCGGCGCTTCCCGCCTGCGAGCCGAGATCAACCAGGCGCCCGACAGGGAGAGCGTTGTCCGGCTGCTGACCGACTACCGTGAACAGGCTAGGCCCACACCGGATATGCCCTGAGCAATAACAGGAACACAAAAAGACAGGCAGATCGCCATCCGGCGGCTCCGCCTGTCTTTGTTTATTTCCCCCTGCGCCCGTTTGATTAAAATGAAAAGCGATTTTTACGCTTTGGGGGCGGATTCAGTGGACTTCGGGTTCTGCCCCCGCCCGATATCCTCCGGGGTGGCGGCGGCGTTCAGCGCCCAGTCCTCGCTGCCGGGGATAACAGTCGGGAAGACCTCGTTGTTTGTGCGGCCTTTCGGTTGCTTGTCCGTCATGAGTGATTTCCCCCTTTCATTAAAACAGTCATCGCTAGTATGCCTGTCCGAACAGGGGTTCACCCGCGCGGCAAAGAACAACTCGTTGTACAGGATGTAACAGGGCGATCATCAGGATGGTCGCCTTACCCGTCCCCTTCGTCGAGAGAGAGGCGGGTGACCGGGGTGGTGTCTCCTCGCCGGATTTCATCCGGTTTCGCCGCTGCATCAAGCGCCCCGTCCTCATCGCCGGGGGCGATGGAGGGGGAGGCGTCAGCCCGGCGCATGTTGCCTTTGAGCGCCGCTGTTGCCGGATTCTCAGCCATGGGATCCCTCCTTTTTCCAAGAAAATGATCACCCTAGGCGTTGCCTGCGACTTGTCCGGCAATGGCCGGTACGCTTAGCATAAAGAATAGGGGGCAAAAAAATGCGCCGCAAAACATTGTTCCATCGAAATAGAGAGCGAAAAGAGAGTTAAACAGCGAGGAAAAGGAGTGGAGAGGGTGAGCCACTGGACGGAAAAATACCGCCTCGATGCTGCTGAGGCGGTGCTGATGGTGATCGACATTCAGGAGCGTCTCGTCCCCGCCATGGCCCTGGGGGAACAGGTGATTAGGAAGACGGGAACCTTGATCGCCATCGCCCAGCGCCTCGGGATCCCAGTCATCGCCATCGAGATGTACCCGAAAGGTTTGGGGAAAACAGCCTCTCCGCTGGACGAACGACTCCAGGGGACGTATCGTTTCGAGAAGGTCACCTTTTCCGCCCTCACGAAAGAGGTGGGGGAATGCCTCAAAGATCTGGGGCGGCGCAAGGTTATTGTGGCGGGGATGGAGACCCACGTCTGTGTCTTCCAATCGGTGCGGGATCTCCTGCAAAAGGGCTATCTCGTTTTCGTCGCGCAAGACGCCATCTGCTCCCGTTCCAGCGCCAACTACGCCAACGGGCTCGACCTGATGCGGGAGATGGGGGCCACGATCACCAATGTGGAGACGATCTTCTTCGATCTGATGAAGCAGGCGGCGACGCCCCTGTTCCGGGAACTGTCGCCGTTGATCAAATAGCCGGAGCGCTAAGACCCCTCCGGCCGGGCCGTTTTTCCCTGCATTGCTGTCGCTTCGAACCATTCCGTTGCGCTCGCCCCGGCCACGTTTTCGTTCAAATGGGCTTCGAGCCGGCGCAGCATCATCTCCGCCGGCAACAGGCGATGGCGCTGCACGGCAGTCAGCAACCGGGCGTAATCCAATCCCTTGCGGGGCGTATCGCCGACAGGAGGACATGGCTTAACCGGGGGCAACGGCGAATCAACTCGTACAGCCCCTCCTCAAACGAAGCGGCTCAAAAAGAACAGGCGTCCCCAGTCTTACGACGGGACGCCTGTTTTTGTATGAGAAACCAAGGGGTCACTTTTCCAGTGGAAGGTTCCCTTCGGCGATGAGGCCATCGATCAGGCATTCCATGGACGCGATGAGCGGCCGGTAGTCGCGAGGCGGCGGCGCCGACAGGAGGAGGTTCCAGGCTTTCGTTTGCCAGCGGAGGGCCTCGGCGAAACGGCCTATGGCGGACAGGGTTTTGACGATGACGGCCAGTCCCCTTGGTTGCAGGAGCCCCTGTTCCTCCAGCACCTTTTCCAGGGGGGCAGGGAGATCATCGAGCAGTTGCGCCATGCCCTCCATGGCTGTTTCCAAGGCCGGCGGGATGCGAGCGAGCCGCAAATAGGCATCCAGGGCTTCCGCCGTTTCACCTTTCTGGGCGTATAGGGCGGCCAGGGAACAGGCCGCCTTGTAGCTTCCCTCGCCAGGCAGGACCAGATAGTCCCGCCAGTGGGCTTCCCCCATGTCCAGGCACCGGTCAAAGAGTTGCTCCGCTTCCGCCATCTCGCCGAGCATGAAGCAGGCGACAGCCTGCAGGTAGACCAGATTGGTGTAACGGGGAAAGACATGGCTGGCCTGCGCCAGCAGGGAAGCGGCTGCGGCGCAATCGCCCGAATGCATCAGCGACAGCCCGTAAAGGTAGCATAGGCGCGCCCGGTCAACGGGTTCACCTCCCGCAGCGCTGCCTTCCGCCCTGTGGCCTGTAACCGCGCTATCTTGTTCGACGGCGTCCAGATGCTCCACACAGCGCTGAAACCGGCGGGCCGCCTCGGCATATTCCCCGGCAAAACAGAAGGCTTCGCCAAGGGCAAAGTGGCGCCGGAGGGGGTCGTCGCCCAACCTGGCCTCGATGGCCGCCACCTTCCGGCGGTGCTTTTCCTCGATAAGGGCTGCATCGGCCAGACCGTGCAGGTGATGGATCTCTGCAGCGCAGACGCCGACACGCTTCCCCGCCGTCTGGAGCGAAGGGAGCAGATCCTCCCCCACATGGCCCGTCAAGCGGTAACCCTGCTTGCGAAACAGCCGGCACTGCCCGTCGATCCGGCAGGTTTCCACGGACAGGCTCCCGTCGGGGAAGGTGCAGACCTTCAGGATGTAAGCCTCATGGTCCGCCGAACGGAGTTGTTCGATGATACCGAGCCGGCTGCCGTCGGGGAGGAACTCATCGGCATCGAGCAGGAGAATCCACTCGCCAGTCGCCGCCGCGATAGCTGCGTTCTTGGCGTCAGCGTAGCTGTCGTTCCAGGAAAAGGGGTGGACAGCGGCACCCAACTGTTCGGCGACGGTCATGGAATCATCGTCCGAACCGGTATCGACGTAGATGATCTCGTCGGCGATCTCAGCAGCGCTGCGGAGACAGCGGCCCAGGGCCGCCGCTTCGTTCCTGCCGATGACACAGAGACTGAGCGACCGCTTTGCCGCCGAACTGTCCCCGGTCTGCCCGGTCTGCCCGATGCCCGCAGCGCTTGCCACAACGGTTTCGGCGGCGCGCAGGGCCTTCGCCTCCGCCGTCCGGCACAGCGCCTCCAAGGTGGATTCGTCATAAGAGCCTTCTGCGGCAAACCAACCGGGCGAGGCAGGGCGCTGCCGGTAACGCCGCAGGCATTCCACCGCCCTGGAATAACGGCCGCAGTTGAGATGGCAGAGGCCTTCAAAAAAATCAAGGTCGCGGAAATCGCCATACAGGCGCTGAAAGCGGGCAATGTGGTCGAGGGCGTCCTTGTACCGGCGCAAGGACATCAACAGGGTGGCGATTTTTTTGACCAGCATGGGGGCGTAGCCCTGGCCGGGGTGGGTCGATTTGAGGGCCTCCAACAGACAGTCGAGGCCTTTTTGCCACTCCCCTTGCCGGATATGCTCCGTCCCCAGGTTGTAAAGGAAAAAGGCGTCCCGCTCCCCCACGGGGCAGGACTGGAGGATCTCCATGTTCCGCCGCACCTTGGCCTGTTGATTCAGCGTATGATCGCTGTAGCCGTGATGGATGACGCGCACCGTCGAACGCCCGATCGACGCCAGGCCGCTGCGGGAAGCGATGGAAGGAACGACCTGCTCGTGGAGCCGGCCGCAGAAGCGGTACTCCTCCCGGTTCCGAAACAGGCGCAGGGCCGGGGCGTTCATCCGGATGCCTTCGGCCAGGCGGTTGACAAGGATGATCAAATAGGCTTCCTTATCTCCCTTTTCGATGAGCCCCGATAACTCCGCCAGGCTTTCCCGGTCCAGTTCCTCGTCACAGTCGAGGATCAGGATCCAGTCGCCGGTGGCGTTCTCCAGGCTGACATTGCGGGCGGCGCTGAAATCCTGTCGCCAGGGAAACTCGATGACACGGGCGCCAAAACGGCTTGCGATGCCCATCGTATCATCGGTAGAGCCGGTGTCGATGACGATGATCTCATCGACCACATCGTCGACACTGCGCAGGCAGCGGCCGATGTTCTCCGCCTCGTTCCTGGCGATCATGCAGAGGCTAAGCGTTTTCGTCCCCATGGACCGGGGCCTCCCTCAAGCGACGAATCTGACATTGGGTCGAGAGGAGTTGTATCGCCGTATGGCGCAGAACGGCGCTTTCACCCTCTTCAGCCAGGGCGGCGGCGACGAGCGTCCGGCACTGGGGCAGCGCCTGCTCGACAGCCGCCTTCGCGCAGGCGCTGTTCTCCGGGGCCAGCCGCATCGCTGCCAGGCTGTGGGTAAAGGCTGCTTCAGCGTCACCCCGGGCAGCCTTGACCCGGCAAAGGCAGGCATGGGCGGCAGCCGCAGCCGGCGCGTCAGCCCCTTCCTCCAGGACGGAACGGAGCAGTTCCTTGGCGACCATGAGATGCCCCCGGTCGGCGGCATACTCCCCGAGCAGTTTGGTGATGGCGAGAGGATGGACGGCGGCGCTGCGCCAGAGGCAGATCAGCCGCCCGATCAGGGCCTCCATGCCTGACGGCGAATCGAGGGGGATCCATTGAAAGGCCTTTTCGGCCTCCTCATGCCGGCCCAAGGCCAGCAGGCAAAACCCTTTCAACAGCAACGTCGGCCTATCCGCCGCCTGCTCAACCCTGGCCAGCGCCGCTGCAACCTCGCCCATCCGGTAGAGCATCCGGGCGACAGCCATATCATCAAGGGGGAGGCGTTCCTGGAGCAGCGCGGCGATCGCCGCAGGTTCGAGGCCGCGTTTGTGGAGCAAGCGGGCGAAACGGTCCAAATCGTCGAACCGCGACGCCAGGTCCTTTCCTTCGGCCCAGGCCTGCTGCAGGAATTCGGCAGCCGCTTCCACGGCGCCAATCCGGGCGCTGATCTCGGCCAAAGGGAACAAAGAGGGATAGCCGGTGATCCCCTCCCAGGAATCGTAGCCGGCAGGGATCTGCCGGAAGCGGGTGCAGCGGGAGAAACAGGCCGCCGCCTGCGGCAGCAGGGACAGTTCCTGCAGCATCAACCCTTTGAGGAAATACAGATCGGGATAATCGTCATAGCGGGCCAGCCCCTGGTCGACAAGTTCCAGGGCCAGCGCACAGTCGCCCTTTTCGTATGCGTCAAGGCACCGGTCGCGGCAGGCGACAGCGGAATGCTCCATGGGCACCACCCTGATCCAGCAAAATAACGGGGCAAACCAATCTATGAAGGGAAAGAGACCGGCGACACAGGCCGCCCTTTTATAAAGTTAAAAAAGGAAGACATCGCGCGGCTTTAGGCCATGCATTCGACAGCGCAGCACCGGACCGTGTAGTTTAACGTCGACATGGACGACTCGGGGATGGGGATCATCACGGTGGTGGGGGCGGTCATGGCGGTGCAGTCGACAAACTTGAAGCAGACGGGAGTGGTGGAGCCTTCCCGGAAGGCTTGATTCATCAACCGGGATGTAAAAAATAGCCAAATGAGTGATCCTCTACCTGGCCAAGTCCTACGCCCTTCACCTGATGCTCCTGATCAATCGGCGACGCATGGGATCTGATCTGCACTACGGCGTCATGTCCTACAGCGAGAAACCTATACGCGCATGCTTTGCCGAAACGTCGCGTCGCTTTTCGAAAAAAAAGGAAACATGGAGCAAGAACCGCAGTCCTGCTCCATGTTTCCTTTTTTCCGAAACCATCACCGATGCAGTCATTCCATCGACCGCCGCCGGCAGCGCCGCCTCGAATCATACCGTGGCGACGCTGCCCTTCCGGTGTGACGCGCTTTTTACGAGGCCTTCTCGTTGATCATGCGGTAGAGACCTTCGGCCATGGTCGAAAATGCAGGCGACTTGGCCGTGGCCTCTGCGATCACCTGCCGCGCCTCCTCGTCCCGATCATGCTCGATCAGGGTCACCGCCAGATCATGGTAGGGATGCAGGTTGGCGGGCGTGGTCAGGCGAGTCGCGTTTCTCAGGTACTCGATGCCCTCGTCCAACTGGCCCAGTTTGACCAGCGTCAGGCCCATGCCCTTGTTGGCGTACACATCATCGGGATGGGCCGCCAGGACCTGTTCGTTCGCCATCAGGGCGTCATCGTAGTTGCCGAGCATGTAACTGACAAAGCCGTAGTACTTCAGGATCTCGGCATTGCCCGGAGCGAGTTCCAGGGCGCGGGCCATGGTCATCTCGGCGAGCTGCAGGCTGCCTTTTTCCGCAAAATCGCGGCCCAACCGGAAGAGCTTCTCCGGATCGCCCATGGCCGACACCTTTTTGAGCGACTTTGTCATCGCCACATGGTAGGAGCAGTAGATGTTCTCGGCGTAGATGCTCTTGCTCATCGTCAGCCGCGTGTTGGGGCAGCCGCCGAGGCAACGGTCGCCGTAGGCGCACTTGCGGCAGAGACCGCCCAACTTCGACTTGGCCATGGTCCGGCTCCATAGGAAGCTGGTTTCGCCGTTCCAAATCTCCTTCAAGGGTGTCTGGCGGATGTTGCCTTCGATGAACTGCCTGTCCCGGACAGAGGCGCAGCCGACGATGTCGCCGTTATGCAGGATGCCGATATTGCTCTTGCCGGCGCTGCAACCCTGCCACTGCACGTTGTAGGCGTCGAAGGTCCGGTCGCGGACGGCGATCTCCTTCACGTTGTAATAGCCGATGCAGTCGGCCAAAAAGAGGCGAATCCGTTTCTCATCGAGCATGCCGTAGGCAAAGTCGATGATGTCATCCATCTGTTCCGGCGCCAGGAGCAGTTCGTCAAAGTCGGCGAAGTTGCCCATGGGCAGCCCGATCTGGATCTGCCAGAGATTGATGCCCTTTTCGATCAGGATGTCGCGGATTTTGCCCAACTCGCCGATGTTTTTGTTGTTGACCGTCGTGATGGCAGCGGTGGTCAGGTTGGTCTTCTTCAGCAGATCGAAGGCCGCCATGATCCGGTCGAAGGAACCGGGCATGCGCATGTAGTCGTGCATCTCTCGGGTCCCGTCGAGGCTGATGGCGAAAGTCCCGATGCCGATGGAAGCCACCTTGTCGATGAGTTCCTCTGTGAGCAGCCAGCCGTTGGTGATGATGTGGGGGATGACGCCGTTTTCCTTCAGGCGCTTGGCGATCAGGTGAAAGTCGCCTCGGGTCAGCGGTTCACCGCCGGAGATGGTCACATACTTGAGCCCCAGTTCGGCCAGGTCGTCGCAGAGGCGCAACGCCTCTTCCGTCGTCAGTTCGTCGGGCAAGGCCGACCGGCAGGCAGAACCGCAGTGTTTGCAGCGCATGTTGCAGCCCATGGTGATTTCCCAAACAGCGGCGTAGGGTTTATACTGCAATGTTGCTACCTCCGGTTATTCTTCCGTTTTCTCTGCTTCCGTCTCCTCGCAGCAGGGGGCGGTGGGGGCCATGTACTCCGCTACGGGCGCGGCGTACTTTACGCCGGTGGGGGCGGCGTATTTCACAACCCCGTTGACTTCCTCACAGGGGGCGGCATACTTGAGAATTCCGGTGTCAACGAAGGGCGCCTCATAGGGCCGAACGGCCGTCGTCACATCAGCGGGCGCGGCGTATTTCGCGATTTGCGGGGCGGCGTACTTGAGCGCGTTGGCAGGATCCTGCGGCGCCGCGTATTTCAGCACCTGCGGAGCGGCGTACTTCAGGACCGGCGCAAAGTACATGGGCGTAAAGGGCGGCGCGTACTTGACCCCAAGGGGAGGCATGTACATCGGCTGGATGGGGCCGAGGCAGGAGGAAGCCGCGCAGTCCGCTGCGTTGGAAGCGTCCGGGTCCATCGAATAGCGGAAGGGCGCCATATAGAGCATGACATTGGACGACGCATCCGCGCCGGATCCAACTGCTGGGGCGCCGGCAAACCTGCCAGCGATGCTTTCTTCCAGTTCTTCGCTTTCGGATTTCTTCGGTTCCGTGATGATCAGCGCGTAGGTCCGCGATTGGGCGGCCTCCAACGGCTGCCAGGGGCGGATCAGATTGAACTTGAGGAAACTCTGGCAGGCGTTGACGGCAACAAAGGAATAGATCTGCCGCTCGCTGTTGCCGAACTTCAGCGATTGGGAATGCTCCTGGGTGATGTCGATCAGGTTCACACAGTCGGGCATGTGGGCCAGCGCCCAGGAGTACCCCGTTCCACCCATGACTTCAAGCACCACATGGAAGACTTCACCGACCGTTGCCGTGATGTTGCCGAGGGAGGCCTGTTGTTCACTCACCGTTTTTACCCCTTTCTTCTTCATTATTGTGACATGCGATACTTGGATCATAGCAAGCACTGGAAATTGAGTCAATTATGCTTTATTCAATAAACGGTAAACGGCGGGAAATGAATACGGAAAAGCAGGAGGGCCTCACTCCGGCAATGCAATGGAGGAAAGACGGTGGTAGAAGAGCGCCTCCATTCAGATTAAGTGAAATAAATTATCTTAACT